>JBKHDE010000037.1:0-26142 GCA_046541495.1 Desulfococcaceae bacterium | reverse complement strand
ACGAATTCGGTTACCGGCGGCAGGTTTTGAATTCGGCCGACCAGCTTTTCGATGACCTCCGGTTCATTCTCTATATTTCTTTCCGTTGTCGCGGGCGGAAGGGATTGTACCAGAAATCCGCCGGCGGCGGTGACTCCCCGGGGATCGGCGAACACCCCCAAGCCCACGGCGGACGGGGTCTGTTCCGATTCGGTCAGATAATAGGCCAGGTCTTCGGCGATTTCACTGGTGTGCAGCTGAACGATCCCCCGGTAAGGTTCTTTCAGCATCAGGTCTTTGGTGACGGTGAGAAAACCGGCCCTGCCCAGCGCCCCGGCCACATCAAACTTGCCGTTTTTGGGTTCGAGCTCTACCTGAGGCGCGGCGACATAACCCCGCACATGACCCGCTCCGTCCGCCTCCACCAGGATTTTCTTCAGCGGACCGTTACCCTCGAATTTGAGCGCCACCCGTTGGTCGCCTTTGAGCAGTGCCCCCATCAGCGCACCGCCGGTCAGCGCCCTTCCCAGGGCGACGGCGGCGGTGGGGTAGGCGGACTGTCGGGTGCAGGCGTCTGCGACCAGCCGGGTGGTAATGCAGGCCAATCCCCGGACCGCTCCGTTTTGGGTTATGGCCCTGACCAGATAATCTTTCACGCCGATTCCTTTGGATTCAATGGTATCTTATCGAAAATTCGCCGGCGGGCGAGTCTGGTTTTCATTTCCAGAAAACCCGGTATAATGCCTTCGGTTCAAATTAAGAACATAATAATGGCTAACCATTGAGAGGGCAAGGCTAAGTTCCAACTTCGGTCAAAGTTGCGGAAACGAGCGAGAAGCCGGTTTTGGACTGTTTCTTTGCAAATGCCATATTTTGATTGACATTTCATCTAAATTAAACAAAGTGATGATATTTTATAGGGACGGAATCGGAAGACCGAAAGCGGATAATCAGAACGCATTCACCCCTGCTATCAGCGGTATGGTAAAATTGTTAAAAACACAAAGAAAAAATGGTTTTCGAGGTTATCGTTTCAGTAGCGGTTTCAGGCTCGAAAATCTTTTTGGAAAAGGTTGAAAGCATGTTCAGAGTAATGATTCGGGACAATATGTCCCCTGTGGCAAAAGAGATACTGGAGGCGACCGGCAAAATCGAAGTGGTGGTGGACAATGAGAAGTCCACCAGTGATCCCGATGTATTGGCCGACCTGATCAAGGACTTCGACGGGCTGGCGGTTCGAAGCGGCACCAAGGTCACCGAAGCGGTGCTGGAAAAGGCGCCCAAGCTCAAGGTCATCGGCCGGGCCGGAATCGGGGTGGACAACATCGACCAGCAGGCGGCCACCCGCAAAGGGATCGTCGTCATGAACGCACCGGGGGGGAATACCGTCACCACGGCGGAGCATGCGATTTCTCTGATGTTCGCTTTGGCACGGAACATCCCCCAGGCCACCGCCTCGCTTCGGGAAGGCAAATGGGAGAAGAAAAAACTGCAGGGCGTGGAAATTTCCGGCAAGACCTTGGGGATTGTCGGTCTGGGCCACATCGGTCGCGTGGTGGCGGAGCGGGCCCTGGGTGTTCGCATGCGGGTGATCGCATCGGACCCTTACGTGAGTGAAGAAGCGGCTGAAGAACTAGGGGTGAAGCTGGTCGGATTCGAAGACCTCCTGAAGGAATCCGATTTCATCTCTCTTCACGTGCCTCGAATGAAGGAGACCGCCGACATGATCAATGCCGACACCCTGGCCCGAATGAAGCCGGGGGCACGGCTCATCAACTGCTCCCGGGGCGAGGTGGTGAACCTGGATGATCTGTATGCGGCGGTGGAGAGCGGGCACCTGGCCGGCGCGGCCCTGGATGTCTTTCCTCAGGAACCGCCCGACCCGCAGCTTCGAGTGTTGCAGCATCCCCACATCATTTTTACACCCCACCTCGGGGCCTCTACCGGCGAAGCCCAGGTCAACGTGGCCCGAATGATCGCCGAACAGATGGCCGGATACCTGCTCGACGGGGTCATCCTCAATGCGGTCAACTTCCCCTCGGTTTCCATGGAAGAAATGGCCCGGCTTCGCCCGCATCTGGTTCTCGCCGAACGGATGGGCTCTCTGATGGGGCAGCTGGTGCGGGGGGTTCATGACCTCACCATCAGCTATTCCGGGGAGATCTGCAAACTCTCCACCCGGCCCGTCACCCATGCGCTGCTCAAGGGGCTTCTGGGATCATTCACCGATACCCCGATCAATTACGTCAATGCCCGGGCCATCGCCAAAGACAGAGGAATCGGGGTGATCGAAACCTCTGATCAATCCCCCGAGGATTTTTCGAGCTTGATCAAACTCAAGCTGGATTCTCCGGAAGAAGGGCCGGATGAAATCTGGGGAACCATTTACGAGAAGAAATATCCCCGGATCATTCGCATCGGCGACGTATACATGGACGCGATTCCCGAGGGGTCCATGATCGTCATTCAGAACATCGACAAACCCGGTGTTATCGGCCATGTGGGCACCACTTTGGGGCGGCATAACATCAACATCGCCCGGTTTCAACTCGGCCGGCGGCTGGATCGGGCGGTCTGTCTGGTCAACATCGATACCCCGGCGGATGAGGCGGTGCTTGAGGAAATCAAATCTCTGCCGATCATTCTTTCCGTGAAACAGGTGCATCTGGAATAGTTCAGAACGAGAGCCCACACAATCCCCAAAGGGATTCAAAACGGGATTTTCTCCTTGCCTGAATTCCGGATATGCGATTTATTGAACACGGCCCTCCTTCTCCCTGTACAAGGAGGGCAACAGAGTGCATCGTGATCGAATTTTTGAAAAACAGGAGGCGAATTATTTATGGGAAAGCGGATTAAGCAACTCATTTTCATCGGTCTGGTGGGGTGCGCTATCTATTTTCTGCTGGCCTACCATTTTATCTTTTTCGGAAGAGAGGTAGAATTCTTAAAAAAGGAGAACCTGGTTCTGGACCACACCTTTTACAGCCCCGGAGACCGAAAGGAAATTATGTATAAAGGACTGGACAGCATCATCGCCAACGAGGACCTTCGGCGGGCCGGCATCGGCGAGCTTCTCGTTGAACGGGGATTGGTGTCCGAAGAAGAGTTGCGAAGAGCGGAGGACAAGGTGGATTACGGCGGGTAAACCCGTTCCGTGCTCTTTGAGTGATCAAACAGCCGGATGAATTCAAATCAGGAGCAATGCCATTCGTATGGGGTGGAAGCGAAAATCGAGTTTCGTGGTAGCCGGAGTTCTACTCCTGATTCTCATCGCTCTGACCGCCTTTTATTTCCTTCTGCCCGCCTATCTCAACTCCGATCCTTTTTCTGAAATCCTTCGCCAAGCCGGGCTCGAGGGGTTAAGCTGGGAAATTCGAAACATCGGGGCCACCGGTGCGGATATCGCTTCGGTGCGCCTCGGGCCCGAAAACAGGCAGGCGTTTTCCGCGGATGTGGTGCGTCTGGATTATACCCCCGGCGGGCTGGCCGACAAGCATGTGAAGCGGATCTTTTTCAGCGGGGTCGAGTTTCATTGTGCCTATCGAGAGGGTGAATTCTCCGTTCGGGGAATCGACCCGGAGCAGTTTGCTTCCAAAACACCTGCCGACGCCGATGCCTCCACCGCTTCTTTTGACCTGAACCTTCCCTTCTCGTTTGAATCCCTCACGATTCGAAATGCGGTGGTCTTTTTTACGTGGCAGGATGGTCTCACCTATCGCATTCCCCTTCAGGGCCGCATTTCTTTAAAAAACCGGCGGAACCAGCCGGTGCTGGTCGGAAAACTCCATCTGCTTCCCCGCAATCAGAAGATCGATTTGGCGCTGCATGTGGATGCCGCCGAAAAGGTCCTTCGCCTGCAGGTGAGGGCTGAGCAGTTTCATCCGGAACGGTTCGGGGACCTCATCGGTAAGGCGCCGGGACTCACCCTGGCCGGAGAATTGAACCTTTCGGCCGAGGGAGAATTCCGGCTGACGCCCTTTGAAATCGCATCGGCCCGGGCTTCTATTGAATTCCGGAATACCGGTTCGGCTTATCGGGAATTTAAATTGCGAACCCCTGTAGATGAGAAAGATGAATCGCTTCTGCACCTGGAAGTGTACACAGCAGAGGGCGGAGACTGGCAGGTGACCGCCGCCGGTTTTAGGTTGGCTTCGCCGGTTTCCCTGGGAATCACCGGCCTGGAAGCCCGAGTGAAGCGGGATTCCGGCGGTGTGAGCACAGCCGGCGACCTTCTATTATTACTCGAAAAAAGCGCGCGTGAAAAAAGTCTTCCGGTTCAGGTGACCGAGCCCATGCATCTTCCCCTGGGGTTTTCAGGAGGATATGGGTCTGAGGGCGGCTGGAATTTCAAACTGAAAAATCTGCCTTCGAATGTAAACCTTTCCAAGGGGTGGGGCGTCCAAATAGGGGAACGAACCATTCAAGCCGAAAGGCCGGACCTGGAGATCGAGGGGCGTGGCGGCCCGAGGGGCGGAAAGATCGAATATCGAATCACGCTGCCCGCGCCGCAAATGGCCGGGGATATCGCGGTGAAAGGTGCTGCGCTTTCCATGAAAGGGGATATTCGATTGGATGAAACCGGCTCTTTTAAAGGATCGACCGAATTGACGGCTGCGGAGACCGCGGTGCAATCGTCGGAAACGGCGATTCAAATTCCTCAAGGGGGCCTTTCCGGAGAATGGAATATTTCCAAAGAAGGAGCCATCCATTTTGACGGCGCATTGAACATGGCCGAGGGACGCATTCATGATGCGGGGTCCGATACACGGATCACCGGAATACGCGCAAACCTTCCCTTGCATTGGCCCTGGAGACTCTCTCAGACACCGGGTGAATTTTCGGCGGCCGGTATTCGAATGGGCGATTTTCGGCTCGGCGGCATCAAGGGCACGATTCAACCGGACCGGGAAGGCGTGGCATTTACCGGAACATTCGCAGTTCATCCGCTTCCCGGCGCCACGATCGCCATCGACGGGAGTTCGCACTTTCTGAACGGGGCGAATCGCACCGAAGTACGGTTCGACGGCGGATATGCGGTGGCATCGCCGATGGATTTGTCGACACTTCTGCCGAATGTAAAAGGGGCGACCGTGAACGGGAACCTGAATCTCACCGGAACCCTGACATCGGATTCGACCGGAGTTTCCTCATCGGCGGTGGTGACCCTGGAGAACGGCAATTTTTGGATCAAGGACAGCGATCTGGCGGCTGAAAAAATACAGCTGAAACTGGTCCTGCCGGAACTGCCGAACCTGCGAAGCGGACCGGCCCAGATGCTGACCGTGGAAAATATATCGATGGGAAAGATTCACATGAATGACCTGCGGGTCCAGTTTCAGGTAGAATCCGCGGAATCGGTATTGCTGGAAAAGGCCGGTTTTCAGTGGTGCGGCGGCCGGGTGAATGCGCAGGCATTGCGGATTCTTTCCGGTGTGGATGAATACGATGTGACCCTGTATTGCGACCGGCTGAACCTGGCGGACCTCCTGGAGCAGTTCGGGGCGGCTCAGGCGGCGGGAGAAGGTGCGGTAAACGGGCGGATTCCGGTCCGCTATATCGATGGTAAAATCCTTTTTGATGACGGATTTCTCTATTCCACCCCCGGCGCCGGGGGGACCATTCAGGTGACCGGCGCGGAGATGTTGACATCCGGCATTCCCGAGGGGACCCCTCAATACGGCCAGATCGACCTGGCCCGGGAAGCCCTCAAGAATTATGAATATGATTGGGTTCGCATCCGCATGGAGACTCAGGGGGAGATGCTTGTCCTGGACCTGCAGTTCGACGGTCAGCCGGTGGACCCGCTCCCCTTTGTCTATCAGGAAGAGGCCGGCGGGTTTGTGCGAATGGAAGCCGGCGGGCAGGTGTCTCGATTCCAGGGCATTCGGCTCAATGTGAATCTGGAGGTGCCGCTGAATGAAATTTTACGATTTAAGGGCATATGGGATATGCTGCAATGAGGAGATGAACGATGATCTTGAAAAAAGGATTGCTCGTACTGACGGCCGGTTTTCTGCTATGGCCGGCGGCCTGCACACGACACCGGGTTCAGGTGGACCCGATTCG
This sequence comes from Desulfococcaceae bacterium, assembly GCA_046541495.1. Classification (GTDB taxonomy): domain Bacteria; phylum Desulfobacterota; class Desulfobacteria; order Desulfobacterales; family Desulfococcaceae; genus JAABSQ01. The sequence goes on along the minus strand of JBKHDE010000037.1, from coordinate 20,094 downwards.
GACGGAGCATGTGGTGGAGGTGAAACCGATGACCATCAATGTCAATGTGCGGGTGAAGGTGGATCGGGCCCTGGAGGATTACTTCGGCGATATCGATGCGGCTCGGGAAGATCTTGAAACCGAGTAATCGATAGTGATATGTCGTTGGTGATAATGTAAAGCTATGAAAAGGAGATGCGGGATGAAACAGCATGGAATTCTTTTATTCGGGTCCGTTCTATTGGTCGGGCTTCTTTTCCTTTCCGGACCGGCCGGGGCCCGGGATATCAAGGCGCGTATGAAGGATCGGCTGCCGATTATCAATGAACTGAAGGCCAAAGGCATCGTCGGCGAGAACAACCAAGGCTTTCTGGAATTCGTCGGCGGACAGCAGGAAAAGCCGGAAGTCGTCAAAGCCGAAAACGAGGATCGGGCCGTGGTGTATGCGGCCATCGCCAAACAGCAGGGGGTATCGGCGGAGCTGGTCGGAAAGCGCCGGGCCGCTCAGCTTCGGGAGCTGGCCAAACCGGGGGAGTGGCTCCAGAACGAGAGCGGAGAATGGTATAAAAAATAACCGAAAAAACGGCCCATAAAAAAATCCCGCGGTGGTGGAACCACCTGCGGGATTTTTCGGTAGAATAAAAGACTCTACTGTGGAGCGCCTTACTTGTTCTCTTCTTTGACCTCCTCGAAATCGGCATCCACCACATCTTCCTCCTGGGATGCTTCGCCGCCCGCCTGAGCCCCTTCGGCGCCTTCCGGTCCGCCGCCTTCGGCCCCCGGCTGACCCGATGCCTGCTGGTACATGGCTTCGGCCAGTTTATGCGAGGCCTGGGTCAATTCTTCACTGATGCGTTTGATCTCTTCGGTGTCATTGCCCTTAATCGATTCCCGAAGGGCGGATATTTTGGATTCCACATCGCTCTTGGTGGCGTCGTCCACCTTTTCTCCCAGATCCTTGAGCGATTTTTCCGTCTGATAGATCAAGGCATCGGCATGGTTGCGGGCTTCCACCAACTCCTTTTTCTTCTTGTCTTCCTCGGAGTGCATTTCCGCATCCCTGACCAACTTGTCGATCTCTTCCTTGGACAGACCGCTGGAGGCGGTGATCTGAATGGACTGCTCTTTTCCGGTGGCCAAGTCCTTGGCCGATACGTGAACGATGCCGTTGGCGTCGATGTCGAAGGTGACCTCGATCTGGGGTACGCCTCTGGGGGCCGGCGGAATGTCGGCCAGATCGAACCGCCCGAGGGTCTTGTTATCTGCGGCCATTTCCCGCTCACCCTGAAGCACATGGATGGATACCGCCGGTTGATTGTCCGCGGCCGTGGAAAAGATCTGGCTCTTCCGGGTGGGAATGGTGGTGTTCTTTTCGATCAGCCGGGTCATGACCCCGCCCAGGGTTTCGATGCCCAGAGACAGCGGTGTAACGTCCAGCAGAAGCACGTCCTTCACATCCCCTTTGAGAACGCCGGCCTGAATGGCGGCGCCGACGGCGACCACCTCGTCGGGGTTGACGCCCTTGTGGGGATCTTTTTCAAAGATCTTCTTGACCCGTTCCTGAACCGCAGGCATTCGGGTCATGCCGCCCACCAGTATCACCTCGTTGATGTCCTTGGCGGTCAGTCCCGCATCCTTGAGGGCGGTCCGGCAGGGGCCTTCGAGATTGTCCAGAAGGTCGCTCACCAGTCCTTCCAGTTTGGAACGGGTGATTCGAATATTGAGATGCTTGGGTCCGCTGGCATCGGCGGTGATAAACGGCAGATTGACGTCGGTCTCCATTGCGGTGGAGAGTTCCATCTTGGCTTTTTCGGCCGCCTCTTTCAAGCGCTGCAGGGCCATCTTATCATTGCGAAGATCGATTCCCTGGTCTTTTTTGAACTCGTCCGCCAGGTAGTCGATCAGCCGCAGGTCGAAATCTTCACCGCCCAGATGGGTGTCGCCGTTGGTCGATTTAACCTCGAATACCCCTTCGCCGATCTCCAGAATGGAAATATCGAAGGTGCCGCCGCCCAGGTCGAAGACCGCGATCTTCTCTTCGGTCTTTTTGTCGAGCCCATAGGCCAGAGAGGCCGCGGTCGGTTCGTTGATGATGCGAAGGACGTTCAGGCCCGCGATTTTACCGGCATCCTTGGTGGCCTGGCGCTGGCTGTCGTCAAAGTAGGCCGGGACGGTGATGACCGCGTCGGTGACCGCTTCGCCGAAATAATCCTCGGCATATTTTTTGATGTGGGCCAGGATAAAGGATGAAATTTCCGCGGGACTAAACTGCTTTCCCCTTAAATTGATCCGCACATCGCCGTTGGAAGCCTTTTCGATCTTATACGGCAAAATTTTGGTGTCTTTTTGCACCTCGGGGGAATCGAATTTGCGGCCGATGAGCCGTTTGACTCCGAAAACGGTGTTTTCCGGGTTGGTGATGGCCTGGCGTTTGGCCACCTGGCCGACCATTCGCTCCTGGCTTTCAGAAAGGGCCACAATGGAAGGGGTGGTCCGGCCGCCTTCCGGATTGGTAATGACCTTGGCTTCACCTCCTTCCATCACCGCCACGCATGAATTGGTGGTACCCAGATCTATCCCTATAATTCTACCCATTTCTTCTCCTCCTTGAATTGATTTAAAATTGGACTGGTATGTGTATGAACTTCGAGTTCTATGTGTTTTCCGCCGGCTTGGCCTTGGATACGATCACCATGGTCGGCCGAATCAGCCGGTCGTGCATGGTATAGCCCTTGAGCAACTCCCGAACCACGATATTATCCGCTTCGGTTTCGCTTTCTTCCTGACCCACGGCTTCGTGAAAATTGGGATCGAACGGGGTGCCCAAGGCATCGATGGGCTTCACCTCATATTTTTCCAGGACCCGCAGGATTTCCTTTCGGGTCATTTCCACCCCTTCCAGAATGCAGCTTTTGTCCTGGGTGTCTTCCCCGGACGAAGAGATCGCCCGTTCCAGGTTATCCACCACCGGAATCAATTCCTTGATCAGGTTTTCGGTGGCATATTTCCTGAATTCGCTCATTTCCCGAGCTGTTCGCTTCTTATAATTGTCGAACTCCGCATACAGTCGCATGTAACGGTCCTGCTCGGCCTGTCGGGCCTGTTCGGCGGCCTCCAGGCGACTCTCCAGATCAGCGATCGGATCATCCACCGGACCCTCATTATCGGATGCGCCTTTGTCTGCATCGGATGGACTTACATCCTCATCTTCCGAAATCGATTCGCTCCCTTCCAGTTCCGCGTCCGGGTCCTCATTATAATTCTTGACTGTATTCTCATTCTCTGTCATGGGCCAGTACACTCTCCCCGTTGTTTTGGATATGAATTCATGGATTCCTATCAGAAGATGGATAAAGGGAAACAAGGTCGTCAATCACACTCAAAAAAATACTGAAAATCCCTAAAAATCGAGTACATCCCTTTCATTAATGTAGAGAAAATAAGACGACATGATTCTTTGTCAAGCGAACCCGAAGCAAAGAAGGGCGCAGGATTGCCCTACCCGTTTAAGGGGATTTTCGTGAAAAGAGGGAAAACTGAAGACGATGGAACCGACCCGGGGCGGCGGCTCCTTTGCAACGGTTTAGAATATGAAATCGGCCGTTTGGATATTGAAAGCCGAGGGATGATAGCTCTGAATAATGTTTCGCAGGTATTCTCCGGATTTCGGATCTCTGGCGTCCAGATTCACCTTTTCGCCGGGGAAGAAGCCGCCCTTGTCATTCGGAACCAAGAGCAGGACCCGGGGCCGGTCGGCTTCTTCCCGAGTCTCTTTGACCAGCGCCATTTCATCGGTATCGAGTTTCAGCAGGGTCCCGATGGGATACACCCCCAGCATATTGATGAAGACCTTGATCAGGATGGGATCGAAATCCTTTCCCGCTCCCTTCAGCATCATTCCCAGGGCCCGGTCGGGGCTCAAGATGGTGGGCCGGTAGACCCGGGGCGAGGTCACCGCGTCATAGACATCGGCGATGGTCAGAATTCGGCCGAAAAGGGTGATCGGTTTTTTGCGATCGGTCTGGGGATATCCGGTCAGGTCGTATTTCAAATGGTGTTCAAAGGGCGGAAGCAGCAATCGGGCCTTGCGGTCTCGACTCGCCTGAATCTTTACGATCAGTCGAACGCTGTTGAGCGCGTGCTTCTTCATTTCTTCGAACTCGTCCGCGCTCAGTTTTCCGGGTTTGTTCAAAATTTCTTCCGGCACCTCCACCTTTCCGATGTCGTGGAGAAGCCCGCAGAGGCCGAGACGTTCCAGAGAGTTTTTGGAGAGGCCGATATACCTGCCCAGACACATGGATAAAATGGCCACGTTGACCGAATGGGAAAAGGTGTAATCGTCATAGATGCGGATGGTGCTCAATGCCTTGAACATGGACTCGTCCGCCATCATCAGATCCACCATGTTCTGGGCCATGCGGAGGGTTTTGCCGATGCCGGCCCGCTTTTGGGCCCGCACCTTCCGGGCGACCTCTTTGACCGATGCCAATACCTGGACATAGGTTTTTTTGGCGATCGCCGCCAGGTCGAGTGTTTCCGAGTCCGGGTCGTCTTCACGGGCGAGGGGTTCATGAACGATCTCCACCCAGGCGATTCGTTCATCGGTGAGTTTTTGGGCGAACCAGGTCAGCCCGTTTTTTTCATTTCCGGCCTGGTTCAGCAACCGGGCAAAGGTGAGAAGCCCCCGGGTCGAGGTCTCTGAGATGGTGGTGTAAAAACGAAGCCCGCCGATCCCCCGTTTGCTGAAATATTCGCACAGCTTGTGCAAAATGGGCTCCATATCGCGGCGATAAGGGATCTTTTGATTCTGAAGAAAAACCTGACCGCGAATGAACTGAATGGTCACCTGGTCTTCCTCCACGCCCAGATCGGAGATGCTGCGGATGAAGTTTTCCGCACTTTCAATCACCAACCGGTTGTTTTCCTCATGAATCTTCACCACCCCGATCAGCCGGTTCAGTTCCTTTACAAACCCCTCTTCCGCGGTGAAAGGGGATCGGTCCCGTGCATCGGTCGATTGAAGGGATTGTTGGGAAGACTCGTTCATCGCAAGGCCTCGAACGCGTTTTCATAGGCCTTGCGAATGGATGGGAACCGGTTTCGGGCGGCCTGTTGCAGAATCTCTTCCGCGGTTTCCAGCTTGAGGGCCATGAGGGCCATGGCGGCGCCCTGCCGCTCATGGGGCTTTTCCAGTCCGATTATGCCCCGCCAGCCTTTCTCCAGAAGCCGGGCCCGCAGAAACGGAATGGATTGAAAAGACCCGCACCGCCCCAGGGTGTAGTAGCAAGCGATCACATGGAGGGGTTCATCGATCTTGAACCGTCCGTCGGACAGGTATTCCAGGAGCAGGCTTTCAGCCTCACGGCTTCTGCGGCGGCTCAAAAGGTCCAGAATGATGTGTCGAATCTCCGGACTGGGATCTTCAATCAAGGGAAAGAGTTTGGACAGGGCGCCGCTGCCCCGGGCAAGAACCGCTTTCATGGCCCGCTTTCGAATCGAGGCCGATGGATGAGAAAGCATCTCGGTCAGCAGCGGAACCGCGTCTCGATGCTTCAGGTGCCCCAGGATGAATACGATCTGCTGCACCAGCTCTTCGTCCGGATTTTCCAGAAGTTTTTCCAGGCTGAAGGGATCGGTATTGGCCAAAGAACCGATCACCTCCATAAAAACTTTTCGGATTCGAGGATCGGATATCCCCGGCAGCATCAATCCCAACGGGTGAACCGCGCGTGGATGAAGATGAAGCAGAAGGCGGCGCATTGTTTTTAAACGATCATCCGAAAGCTTGGTCAGTTCCGAACGGCATTGGCCGAGTGCGTTCAGTACGTCCGGGCCTGAAATGGCATGGAAAAAATGATCCAGAAGGCGCGGGGCCCAGTGTTCGGGATCGGTGTAGGTTCTTTTTAATTTTTCGATATTATCCAGGAGATCGGCCGCCAGTTGAAATTCAAGCTCTTCCAGGGTCATCTGGAACTCTTCCGTCATGAATTCCAGGATGGTCGAAAAATCCGCTTCGGTCTGCTGCTCCTGAAGAATCACTACCAGTACATCCAGGACGTCATCGATGCTGCTCCAGTTTTCTTCTTCGATCACCATCTTTCGAAGTTCATTCTGCTCGGCTTCGGTCAATTTCCAGAGGTCCCGATCGATCTCGGGGGCGGCGATGCTCAACACCTCTCCCTGGGTTTCCAAAAAAGCCGCCACGCCGCCGGATTTGCGGTCCCCGTCTGAATCCGCTTGGCCGGGTTTGCCGAGATCCTCTTGATCCTGGAGCGACTCCAGTGCTATCGGTGCTTCGGCGGCCGTCTCTTCATCAACGGCGTTTTCCTTCATCGGCCCGGTTTGCAGGTCTGCTCCCGATGTTGCGAATTCATCCTCCGCCGCCATCGGTTCCGGAGATCCGACCGATCCGAAGGAAGACTTTTTTCTTTCGCCGGACGGCGGTTCCAGGTCCAGCGATCCGAAATCGACCAGGGGTTCGGCATCCCAGAGAACGTCTGCGGCATCGTAGCGCAGGTGGGTCAGATCGGCATCCCACAGGGCGGTGACGATATCGCCTTCGGCTTCATTTTTTAAATGCCTGTTCCGATGAAGAATCTCCAAAAACCGCAGTATTTCCTCGGTGTCGATTCCCGATTCGAATGCGATCCACTGAATGCCGTCTCGAAACAGAATGTTGGGAAGGTCTCCTTCCCGGACCATCGACTGATAGATGAGGGTTCCATCGTGCAAAAGGCGATCATTTTCAACATCGATTCGAAAGCGATCTTTTTCCGAGAGCACCTCGCCCAGCTTTCTCTCGAAAGCGGTCACCGCATTCTGACAGATCACATGGTCGGACGGGTAAATGGCATAATTCTTCAAAGCCCGGAAAAGGGCGACCATCAGCTCCTTGTATACAAAAGAACCATCCGCCGGTAATCGGGTCTCTTTCGAGACAGAATGTTCCACCTCGGGCCTTTCCATCGGTTGAATCGTTCAGTTCAGGTCTCCGGAAATTAATGTCTTCTTCGGATGGCGTTCACCGGAGCACTTCGAACATCATGCGGTCGGTGCTCATTTCCGACCAGAGGTTTCCACGAACAGAGAAGAGATCGATAGAAAAGCGAGTGTATGGATTCTCAGAAAAATAGTCAAGTATTTTTGGCAGATGTTCCGCCCGGCCTATCCGATCACGGCCACGACGGCGCCGGTCATGCAGGTGGCCAGGGTGCCGGCGATGATGGATCGCAACCCCAGTGCGACGATTTCATCCCGTTTTTCCGGAACCATGGTGCCCATGCCGCCGATCATGATGCCCAGGCTGCCGGGGTTGGCGAATCCGCACATGGCATAGATCATGATGATTCGACTGCGTGGGCTTAGCGATTCCTCCGGAAGGCGGCTCAAGTCCAGATAGGCGATGAATTCGTTGAGCACCGTTTTGGTGCCCATCAGAGCCCCGGCCGTGGGTGCTTCGGACCAGGGAATCCCCATCAGCCAGACCACCGGGGCCATCAGATAGCCCAGAAGCCGCTGCAGGGTGACCGGTCCGCCGCCGATGTCGGGCAGCAGCCCCAAAAAGAGATTGATCAAATGAACCAGCGCCACCAGCACGATGAGCATGGCGATGATGTTGATCAACAGTTCCACCCCCTGAATCGTGCCTTTGGTAACGGCATCCATGGCGGACAGGGCCTGTTCGGGATAGACCATTTCACCGGAGGTGGACTCGCCGGTCTCCGGCACCATGAGTTTGGCGATCACCACCGCCGAGGGAACGCTGATGATGGAGGCGGTCAGGATATGGCCCAGGATGCCTTCCACGGTCCGGTTCAGAATGCTGGCATAGAGAACCATGACGGTGCCGGCGATGGTAGCCATGCCGCAGGTCATGAGGGTGAAGATTTCGCTTCGGGTCATTCTGCCCAGGTAGGGTCGAATAAACAGGGGGGATTCGACCATGCCTACGAATACATTGGCGGACACCCCCAGCCCTTCGGCGCCGCCCAGCCGCAGGGTCCGTCGAAGGGCCCAGGAAAACCCGCGCACCACCATCGGCAGGACCCTCCAATAGAAGAGCAGGGAGGAGAGCGCGCTCATCACCAGGATCAGGGGGAGCGCCCGAAAGGCGAGAATATAGGCGGCCCCGGGAAAAGGTTCTTCAAAAGGAAGATCGCCTCCGCCGAGATACCCGAAGACCATTTGGGTGCCCGCCCGGGTCGACTCCTCCAGAAACAGGACCAGACGGTTGAGTCCCAGAAAAAGATCCCGAAAAAAAGGGAGTTTCAGGAGGAGAAAACCGACCCCCAATTGGATGAGCACTCCGACAATCACCGTTTTCACCGGAACCGCCCGGCGGTTTTCGCTCATGAGCCAGGCCGATGCGGCAAACACCAACAACCCCCCGATACTCTGCAAAACCACCATCATCTACTCCTGCCGGTCGGCCTGAAACCGATACCTTCCTTCAAACCCGATGTTCCAGTGAAGGGAGGGAATCCGGGGTGAAAGGACAAAGTTCTCACTTCAGATTCAACCGCCGAACGATTCCGGCCCGTTCCACCAGAAACCGGGCGGCCCGCACCGCCCGTTGAATGGATGGGAAACCCACTACCCCGAGGCGGTGGAACCGGCGCAGGTAATTCTCCGTGAAGGGGCCGTACTGGGTGAAAACGATCACCGGTTTGTCCGTGGCGACCGCGCGTCGGGCGATCTCATCGATCATGGCGTCGGTGATGGCGGGCGGTGCAAAAAAGGCGATGCAGAGGATCAGATCGACGCCGGGATCATTCAGAAGTGCGTCCAGGGTTTCTCCCACCATTCGGTCGTTGGCGCTGGCGGTGAGGTCCACCGGATTGCGCGAAGAGGCAAACGGGAGGCTGATGTTTCGAATGCGATTTTCAGTCTCCGGAGAAAGCCTGGCCATTCTCAGCCCAACCGATTCCCGGGAAAGCGTTGTGTAATCGGCCGCCATGACCCCGTATCCCCCGGCCGGTGTGACCACGGCAACCCGGTTTCCCTTAGGCGGTCGCAGCATCGACAAGGTCTTGGCGGCATCGCAGAGGGCTTCGTCGTCCATCACCCGCTGAACCCCGAACTGCCGGAATGCACCGCTGACCACCCGGTCCGATCCGGCCAGTCGGCCGGTGTGGGAGACCACCGCCGAAGCGCCGGCCGCGGAGCGCCCGGCCTTGAGGGCCACCACCGGTTTTCGAAGCGAGGCCTTTCGAGCCGCCGCCAGAAATCGCCGACCATCCCCCATGCTCTCCATGTAAAAGGCGATGCAGGTGGTTCCGTCATCATCGGCAAAATGATGAAGGAAGTCGATTTCGTCAAGGTCGCAGGCATTGCCGAGCCCGACAAAGGCCCGCATTCCGAAACCGGTATTGCTGGCCAGACCCAGTGCCTCCACCCCCACCGATCCGCTCTGGGATATAAAGGCGGCCCCGCCTCCCCGGGCCAGGGCCCGGTCGCCGTGTTCCACAAACAGGGTATCCAGTCGACTGTGGGGAAGAAAAATTCCCAGGGTGTTGGGGCCGAGGACTCGGCTTCCGAACCGTCTGGGAAGCGCCGCCAGCCGTGCTTCCAAGGCTTCCCCCTCCGGTCCCGACTCCCGGAACCCGCCGGCCACGATGATGAGATGCGGAATCGATTTGCGGGCGCATGCTTCGGCGGCCTTTACCGCCCCTTCAGCTCCGATGGCGATGACCGCCAGATCGATGCCGTCGGGCAGGGCCTTCACATCGGGATAGGCCGGGGCGCCGAGCACATCGGTTTCCCCGGGGTTGACCGGAAACAGCGGAACGGCGGCCCGGCGGAGCTGTTCAAAGATGATCCGGCCGGCCCGTCCCGGTCGGTTGGTGGCGCCGATCACCGCAATAGACCGGGGATTCAGAAGCGGCGTCAGATTCGGTGAGGTGGCGGTCATGCGCACAATATACCAGGATCATTCATGCACCGCAATCGGAGGTTGAAGCGGCTGGATTTACAGCAGTTTCATCACCACCAGGGTGATATCGTCTTCCTGAGGGCTTTCCCCTCTGAATCGGGTGAGGGAATCGATGACGGCCTCGATAATCGTTCCCGCCGGTTTGAGGGCGTGGTTCCGGACCACCTCCTTGAGCGGATCGGTTCCGAACATATCTCCCTGTTCATTCCGGGTTTCCGAAATACCGTCGGTGCTGATGAGGATGATATCCCCGGAATGCCAGCCCTCCCGAATACTGTCTTTAAACTCGAAATCGGGCATTACCCCCAGGGCCATGCCGTCGCCCGATAGGGTTTCGAATTGGTTTTGTTCGGCACTGTAGAAAATGGCCGGGTCATGGCCCGCCCGTACCCACCGAAGCCGTTTTTCCGGCAGGTTGAGTTCCAGAAAAAAGAGCGTGGTGAAGCGCCCGGTCTCAGAGGCGTCCTGGGTCAGAAACCGGTTGACGTCCTTGAGAAGCCGGGCCGGACCTTCATAGTGGCGGGTGCCGAACCGAAGAAAGGCCCGGGCCGTGGTCATGTGCAGGGCTGATCCGACCCCGTGACCCGAGGCATCGGTCACCACGATCCCCAGTCGGCCGCCGTCCAGTTCCAGAAAATCATAATAATCCCCCCCCACCTGTTCGCAATAGATGCTGGTGCCGGCGATGTCCACCCCCTCGATGGCGGGCGGCGCTTTGGGGAGAAGGTTCTGCTGTACCTCTTCGGCCACGCTGATGGCCGACATCAGCTGAAGCCGGTGGCGCAACCCCTGAATCATGGTGTTGGTGTGTCCGGCGATGGTGCCGAATTCGTCATGGGTGGCCACCGGCACCAGGCTGGAGAGATCCCCGCGGCTGACCTGTTCGAGCACGCCGGTTTCGGTGGTGAACAACAGTTTCAGATTTCGGGAATAGGATACGACGATGTTGACCACCATGACGAGCAGAACCCCGATAATAAAAAGCAGCTCGTAAACCACAACCGAGAGGGCGTGGCCGGCTGAGATGCCGTCTTCATGGGCCCGGGTGAGCCAGACCATGTCTCGTGCGATGACCAGAGTGATGACCATCAACAGCAGCAGGGTGGTGCCCATGGCGACCAAAAAAAAACGGCGGGTCATGGAATAGAGCTGCTTGGGGGGCGGGAGTACCGAATCCTTTTTCAAAGCATCCGCGATCACCCGACGTTCCCGGTCCAGGGCCATATCCAGCGCGATGAAAAAGCCGAGGGCCACATACCCGATGAAAAAGGCCAACCCGAACTTGAGTTTGATATGAAAGGCGTATCGGTTATAGGCCCAGGCCAGCAGACCCGCACCGATGCAGAGCCCGAAATCAAGGAGGAATTGCCGGTTGGGCTGATAGGTCTCGTAGGCGGAGACCACCACCTTTTTCTCCAGAGGTTTATGAACCGCCAGCGCAATGCTGAACGAGACGAAAATGATCACCCCCAGCGTCACGGGGGGCAGGGTCTCTAAAAACGGTCAGACCTGTCCGCCATAGAAGCTGAGTACCAGAGTGGCCAGCAGGTAATGAATGGAAATTCTCTTCATTATAGTCCTTTGTGAAAGTCGTATGCACGAAATCTTGCCGCTGAATAAAGTTCAGTTAATTCCAAGGATATAAGCGGCTCATGCGGGGATGTCAATATGGAATGCGGGAAAGACCGGTCTCGCCTCTGAATTTCGGACCTTTTCGAAAACTTATATTTTGACAAAGCGCTTTGGTTGGTTTTATACTAATCTATTTTGAATTCAGCCTGGAAAAGGAATGGTTTTTATGCAGTTTTTTCTGTGCGTCATCGGCATGGTCTTGTTTATCGAAGGGTTTCCGTATGCCGCATTCCCCGCCAAAATGCAGCACTGGATTCAAAAGGTGCTCGAAATGCCGCCTACGGCCCTGCGTGGTTTCGGTCTGGTGATGATGCTTTCCGGACTCCTGCTGGTGTATATCGGAAGAGGATAGAGGCTTGTTTTCATTAAAAGATTATAATTATTCGCTGCCTGAAGACCGGATCGCCCAAAAACCGGCGGACCGGCGGGACCGCTCCAAACTGCTGGTTCTGGATCGCCGAAGCGGCGGGCTTTCCCACCGCATCTTCGCCGACCTGCCGGATCTGCTTCAGCCCTCGGACCTCCTGGTGGTCAACAATACCCGGGTTATTCCCGGGCGTCTTCCGGGCCGCAAAGAGACCGGCGGCAAAGTGGAGGTATTGATTCTCAGCGGGGGAAACGGCCGATCCGGGCAAACCGAAGGCGGCGTCGTTCGGGACTGTCTGGTAAAAGCCTCCAAACGGCCCCGGCCTGGTACTCGTTTTTTCTTTGACGCCGGTCTGTCGGCCGAGGTGATCGCTTCCAATGACCAGATGCATACCCTTCGGTTCGCCTGTTCGGAGGATTTTGACCGACTTTTGGACCGAATCGGAAAGATGCCGCTGCCGCCTTACATCCTGAAGAGCCGATCCGATGAATACCCGGAGCGGAACGACCGTGCGGCCTATCAGACGGTCTATGCCGAGCAGAAAGGGGCCGTGGCCGCCCCCACCGCCGGACTCCATTTCACCCCGGAACTGATGGACACCCTTCGGAAAATCGGAATCACCATCGCTCCGATTACGCTTCATGTCGGCTACGGCACCTTTGTGCCGGTTCGGGTGTCGGACATTCGCGAGCATCGAATGCACACCGAATGGTATTCGATTCCGGCGGAAACGGCCGCACGGATCAACCGGGCCCGGTCCGAGGGAAGCCGGGTGGTCGCCGTGGGCACCACCTCGGTGCGGACCCTCGAATATGCCTCGAATGATGCCGGCCGGGTTGCGGAAGGCAGCGGCCGGTGCGATCTGTTCATTTATCCCGGCTACCGCTTCAAAGCCGTGGACGCCATCATCACCAACTTTCATCTACCGGAGTCGACCCTGCTGATGCTGGTTTCCGCCTTCGCCGACCGCGAGCGGGTCTTGAACGCCTACCGAGCGGCGGTGGAAAACGGATACCGTTTTTACAGCTACGGGGACGCCATGCTGATTCAGTAAGGACAAGACATTGCCGCATCCGTTTACCATCACCGCCGCATCCGACTCCGGGCGGGCCCGGGCCGGAGAACTCCGGCTGGTCCACGGCCCCGTTCAGACCCCGATCTTTATGCCGGTAGGCACCCTGGGAACCGTCAAATCCCTCTCTCCGGAAGAAGTCGCCGAGGCCGGCGCCCAAATTCTTCTGGGCAACACCTACCATTTATATTTGAGACCCGGCTGCGAGGTCATCGAGCGGTTTTCGGGCTTGCACCGATTCATGAACTGGCACAAACCCATTCTCACCGACAGCGGCGGCTTTCAGATTTTTTCCCTGGCCGGCCTCACCCGAATCACCGAAGAAGGGGCCGCCTTTCAGTCCCACCTGGACGGCTCCAAGCATCTGCTGACTCCGGAAAAATCGATGGACATTCAAATCTGCCTCGATTCGGATGTGATTATGTGCCTGGATCAATGTATTCCCTATCCCGCCGAGGAAAAGGAGGCCAAAGAAGCCCTCGAACTGACCACCCGATGGGCCGAGCGGTGCAAGGCGACCTGGCTGGAGCGGACCGGCGGCAAAAACGCGCTGTTCGGCATTGTTCAGGGCGGAATGTTCCGGGATCTTCGGCGGCGGTCGGCGGAATCGCTGGCGGAGATCGGGTTCACCGGGTATGCCGTGGGCGGGTTGAGCGTGGGTGAACCCAAGGAATTGATGTATGAGGTGGCCGAGGTTACCCTTCCGATGCTTCCGGGCGACCGGCCCAAATACATCATGGGGGTGGGCACCCCCGAAGATCTGGTGGAGTTGACCGCCCGGGGCGCCGACATGTTCGACTGCGTCATGCCTACCCGCAACGCACGCAATGGTCAGCTTTTCACCCGTTACGGCGCCCTCAATATCGCCAATGCCCGGTTTCGGACCGATCCCGATCCGGCCGATCCCGATTGCAGTTGCTATACCTGCCGGAATTACTCCCGAGCCTACCTGCGCCACCTCTACATGAGCCGGGAACTCCTCTCTTATCGGCTCAATACACTGCACAATATCCATTATTACCTTCACCTGATGCAGCGGATGCGGAAAGCCATTCAATCCGGGCAATTCGATGGCTTTCGACGGGGTTTTTATGCGGATTTGGAAACCGGGATCTGAAAATAGAACCGGGGGGTCGGATGTTCCCGGTCACGGGAAATCGTCGACATGCGGGAATCCGGGTATTATACTAAAAGGATATTCGCCGGCACACTGCCGGCCTTCATTCAAAATAAAGGAGATTTACCATGAAAGACAAGGTTTTGACGGTACTGGATAAAATCAGACCCGCTCTGCAACGGGACGGCGGGGATGTGGAACTGGTGGATATCAGCGAAGACGGCGTGGTCAAGGTTCGTCTTCAGGGGGCCTGCGCCGGCTGCCCCATGTCGCAGATGACCCTGCGAAACGGCATTGAAAAGGTGTTGAAACAGGAGATTCCGGAAGTCAAAGCGGTCGAACCGGCGTAAACGACGGAGGTCATTATCCATGTCCATTGCGAAAAAGATCGAAGCGGTGATCGAGAAATCCTCCTGGATACGAAAGATGTTCGAGGAGGGAGCGCGGTTGAAGGCGGAACACGGCACGGACAAGGTATTCGATTTCAGTCTGGGGAACCCCAACCTGAGCCCGCCGGCGGTGTTTGAAAAGACCCTGGCGGCGGTGGTGGCTTCCGAGGAGGCCAAAAACCACGGCTACATGCCCAATCCCGGCTACCCGCATGTGCGGGAGGCCGTGGCGGCGGCGGTGGCCCGGGACCACGGCATCCCCCTGACCGGAAATGAGTTGATCATGACCTGCGGGGCGGCCGGAGCGCTCAACGTGACCCTCAAAACACTTCTGGATCCGGGAGACGAGGTAATCACCCCGGCGCCCTATTTCGTGGAGTATAACGCTTACGCCGACAACCACGGCGGCGTGCTCAAGATCGTGAATACCCACCCGGATTTTTCCCTGGATCTGGAGGCCGTCGCGGCGGCGATCACGGAAAAAACCAAGGCGGTGCTCATCAACTCTCCCAACAATCCCACCGGCCAGGTCTACCCGGCCGAGGACCTTCAGGCCCTGGGGACCCTGTTGAAGGAGAAGAGCGCCGCCCTGAACCGGACGATCTATCTGCTCTCGGATGAACCCTACCGCAAGATCGTTTATGACGGGGTTCAGGTGCCCAGCATCTTTCAGGCCTATCCGGAAAGCATCGTCGCCACCTCTTTTTCCAAAGACCTTTCCATTCCGGGAGAGCGACTGGGCTACATCGCGGTGAATCCCGAGGCCTCCCACAAGGACCGGCTTCTGGCCGGCATGACCCTGGCCAATCGGATTCTCGGTTTCGTCAACGCACCGGCCCTGATGCAGCGGACGGTGGCCCGCATGCTGGGGGAGGCGACCGTGGATGTGTCTCAGTACGCCCGAAAGCGACAGCTCCTGTGCGACGGACTGGCCGAGTGCGGCTATCAATTCGTGAAACCGCCCGGGGCCTTCTATCTGTTTCCCAAATGCCCCATACCCGATGATGTGGAATTCGTCCGGGTGCTTCAGGAGGAGTTGATTCTGGCGGTGCCCGGCAGCGGTTTCGGCGGGCCCGGTCACTTCCGCCTCGCTTTTTGCGTGGAAGACGCCGTCATCACCGGCGCTATACCGGGGTTTCGCCGCGTCATCGAGAAATTTAAATGAATTCAACCCTCTCTTCCTTGTGGGGAGAGGGTTGAAAACCGGCCGCTTCAGGAGGAATCCTATGGAATCGACCATCAAGCTCGGGGTCAGCACCTGTTTGCTGGGGGAAAACGTCCGCTATGACGGGGGCCACCAACTAGACCGATTCATTACGGATACGCTGGGCCGGTACGTGACCTTCGTGCCGGTCTGCCCCGAGGTGGAGTGCGGCATGTCCATTCCCCGGGAAGCGTTGCGGCTGGTGGGGGAGGTGGATCATCCCCGGCTGGTCACCCGCCAGACCGGGGTGGATTACACCGATCAGATGGTCGAATGGGCCCGAAAGCGGGTGCGGGACCTGGAAAAAGAAGATCTCTGCGGATTTATTTTCAAGAGCAAATCCCCCAGCAGCGGTATGGAGCGGGTAAAGGTCTTCAACGAATCCGGCATGCCGGTGAAGCAGGGGGTGGGGATTTTCGCCCGGGTTTTCATGGACCATTTTCCCCTGCTGGCGGTGGAAGAAGACGGGCGACTCCATGACCCCAAGCTGCGGGAGACCTTCATCGAAACCATCTTCGTCTACAGACGTTTGCGGGAACTTTTGAACGAGACCCCCTCCCGGGGGGCACTGGTCGATTTTCACACCCGGCATAAGCTCCTGATCCTCTCCCACAGTCCCGACCTTTACCAGCGCATGGGCCGACTGGTGGCCCAAGCCCCGGAGCCTCTTGACAAGCTGTACCAAGATTACCGGAAACTGCTGGTGGAAGCGCTTCGGGAAAAAACCACCCCAAAAAAGAACATCAATGTCCTTCAGCATATGATGGGATACTTCAAAAATGATCTGACCGCGGACGAAAAACAGGAGATTCTGGAAATCCTCGACCATTACCGCAATGACTCCGTTCCCCTGATCGTCCCCATCACCCTGATGAACCATTACGTTCGCAAGTATGATCAGCCCTACCTCAAGGAGCAGTATTATCTGAACCCCCATCCCATCGAACTCAAGCTCAGGAATCATGCCTGATCCCCATGACGCTGAGACTGCGAATCCTCGGCATTCTGATGGTGGTCATCCTTCTGTATGCCGTTTTGAGTTTCGGTATTCAGCGGCTGGTGGTCTTTCCCAGCTTTCTGGCCCTGGAGCAGTCCGAGGCCGAAAAGGACCTCACCCGGTGCATCGAGGCCCTTCGCAGAGAGATCCATCACATCAACACTGTCGCCCATGACTGGGCTGCCAGGGATGATACCTACGGGTTTGTTCAAAATCCCGAGGAAGCGTATGTTCAATCCAACCTGATTCCCCATTCCTTTGCTGATAATCGGATCAATATTATTTACATATGCGATTTAGAGGGGCGGGTGGTCTGGGGAGAGATTCGGGATTGGGAAACCAAAGAGGTGATTACGCTTGCGGAATTTCCTTCCGGGACGCTTCCGCCGGATCATCCGCTGCTTCGCGATAAGGATTATGAAAGCGCGGTGGCCGGGGTTCTTGTGACCGAGCGGGGTCCGCTCATGGTGGCCTCCCGGCCGATCATCACCAGCCACCACCAGGGGCCGGTCCGGGGATTTCTGATCATGGGAAGATTCATCACCGAAGATGTGGTTCGGAATCTGGTTGAGCAGACCCGGGTGACGCATCACATTCAGCCGGTTTCAGCGGTTTCGGGGGCGGAGCGGCATATCCTGAATCAGCTCCGTTCGGGTAAAAACTATGTGATTGAAGAAGCCGAGGACAACCTGCTTCACATCTATGCCGCCTATCCGGATCTCACGGGAAACCCGGCCCTGCTGATTCGAGCCGACATTCCCCGCGACATTCGGGACCGGGGCATGGCGACACTGGGGTTTGCCCTTCTGTCGGTTTTTATCGCGGGGCTGCTGATTCTGGCCCTGCTTATGATTCTGCTTCGCAGCAGCATCATAAAACCGTTGACGGCGCTGACCCGACGGGTTCGCTCCGTTCGGAATGCCGAATCGGTGTCCCCGCCTCTATTTCTTCACCGAAAGGATGAAATCGGGGTTCTTTGCCGGGAATTCGACCACATGTTTCACACCCTCAACCGGGTTCACGAGGGATTGGAAAAAGCGAATGAGAAGCTGCGGCATGAGGTAATGGAGCGAAAGCGGAGTGAGCAGGAGGTGCGCCTTCGCCACTGGCAGCTTCGCGCCATCTCCTCTCAGCTGCTGTTGACGGAAGAGCGGGAACGGCGGCGAATCGCCATGGAACTCCATGACCGGATCGGGCAGACCCTGGCCATCATCAAGATGAAGCTGGGGATGCTGGTTCAATCTCAACCCTCCGGAGGCCGGTCGAGCGAAATCGAAACGGTTCAGGAGCTGTTCGACCAGGTCATTCAGGACGCCCGCACGCTGACGTTTGAGATCAGCCCGCCGGTGCTTTACGAACTGGGGTTGGAGGCCGCGGTGCGGTGGCTGGCCGGGCAATTGGGTGAGCAGCACGGGATGCGGATTCTGGTTCATGACGACGGTCGGCCGAAGCCGGTGGCGGAAGACGTCCGGGTGTTGGTTTTTTTAGCGGTTCGGGAGCTGTTGTTCAACGCGGTCAAGCATTCCGAAGCCGAACAAGTGGATGTTTACGTGCAGCGGGAAGAAGATAACCTGAGGGTTGAAGTCCATGATGACGGCATCGGGTTCGATGTATCTCAGGTTTCCGTCCGGATGAACCAGGACGTCGGCTTCGGGCTTTTCAGTATTCGGGAGCGGCTGGTGCCGCTTGGGGGGCGATTCGAGATCGATTCAGAACCCGGAGAGGGAACTCACGTAACCCTGTCGACGCCGTTAAAAGGCAACCCCGACACGGAGGTAAAGGATATCCATCATGAGTATCCGAGTCGTTTTGGTGGATGATCATCATATCATGCGTAAAGGCTTAAAAGCCTTGCTGGAAAAATACGCCGACATTTCGGTGGTGGGCGAGGCCGGAAACGGAAGAGACGCATTGGGCCTGATTCGGAAAACCGACTCCGACGTGGTGGTCATGGACGTCTCCATGCCCGATATGAACGGAATCGAGGCGACCCGGCAGATCAAGGAGGAATCCCCGTTCATCAAAGTGATCGCGCTATCCATGCACTCCGACAAGCTTTTTGTGGAGGGGATGCTCAAGGCCGGGGTGAGCGGGTATCTGCTCAAGGACTGCCTGGTAGAGGATCTGGCGAATGCCATTTGCACGGTGATCAAAGGTGAAATTTACCCGAGCTCCAAAATCGCCGCGACGGTGGTGAAAACCTATCTTCATCAGCTTGCCAACAGCAATGAATGCGAACAGGCGATCCTGACCCCGCGTGAGCGGGAAACTTTACAGCTTATCGCCGAAGGACGGGATACCAAACAGATCGCCTCCCGACTTCATGTCAGCACCAAAACAGTGGAGACCCACCGCCGCAAAATCATGGAGAAGCTGGATCTGCACAGCATTGCGGAGTTGACGAAGTATGCGATTCGGGAGGGGTTGACGGGGTTGGAATCTTTCTGAAACGCCAACGCCTATCTGAAAAATCAGATAGGCGTTGAAATTGCGGGAATATCTTCTTTATTTACGTTTTTTTACGTCATGTGGGATATAAATAAAAACAGCCGGGCTACCTTATTAGGCAACCCGGCCGTCTCCATGAAACCCGTGGCTTTCCGTCCCTGTCTCGCGGCAGGTTTGGCTTTATCTTTCTGGATTATATAATTGTAATTTGATAATCAGATTACACTGAGATTTAAAAAAAGAAAATCGGGAAAAGACTGAATAGCTGCTTCGGGATTGCTGATAAGGGGCTTCTGAATTCCTGAAGGGTATTTGGAACATCGGCTTGACAGTGGAAACCGGAGTCCCTATTTTCGACCGAGACAAAACAACAGAACCAAGAATAATTCAACGAGCGCATTATTCATTGAAAAAATGGACGACCCGATAGAAGCCATCATCCAAGGTATTTACAACAGAGCGGATAACCTCTACCGCACCCATCAGATGTTTTGCGCCGAGGCGGTGCTGGCTTCCTTGAACAACGGGCTGGGCGGCGGTTTGACCGAAAAGCAGGCGGTATCTCTGGCGGCCGGGCTGACCGTGGGCATCGGCGGGTCGGGGTGCATGTGCGGGGCTTTGGGCGGGGGGGTTCTCGCCCTGGGATTGTTTCTGGGCGAAAATGCTCCCTACCGGAATCGAAAGGCGATTCGGGAAGCCTCGGGGGAACTCCATGAGCGGTTCAAGTCGGTGTACAAGTCGACCTGCTGCCGGACGCTTTCCAAGCACGTCAAGGATAACGCCAAGGCCCATTTTGACCACTGCGCCGGTATTACCGCCGCCGGGGCCGAAATGACCGCCCGGCTGATTCTCGAAAAGCGGCCGGAGCTGGCGCTTCGGTCCAATATGTCCTATTTAAAACGCCGACAGTCCAAGATAGCGGCTTTTATCATGAACATCGCCAATTTCTTTCGGTAAT
>JBKHDE010000036.1:0-26952 GCA_046541495.1 Desulfococcaceae bacterium | reverse complement strand
AATAAGGGTGGGCCTGTGCCGCCCCGAATACCGATCCCTACTATCGGACCGATTCGGTGCGGCATGGCCCGTTGTACGATCCGGTCTGCTCTACCCGAGAGCAGTTTCGTCAGATCGCTCAGCCGCCCCCGGCCGAACACGCCTTGGGGGGTGGTTCAAACCCGCCGGACCCCTTGGGAATGCCCTTGGGCCGAACGCTTCCGGCGGACATCAGCTTTCCTACATCCCCGCATCGACACTCCGGACATTCCATGTCCTCGTCATTATCGCAGGTGAGCACCAGTTTTTCGAACCGGGTCTTGCAGTCTTTGCACTCATACTCATAAATCGGCATAATAGGCGACTCCTTTCGCGTCGTTTTTGCAGAGAAAAATAGTTCCTGAGCCGATGTCCGTCAAGCGGATCTTGTCTTTTCCGATGCTCCGTAATACCGGCGATACATGGCCGAGGTATTCGGTTTTCCCCAGAGCCGCCGCCAAAGATAGCACGTAAAAAGAGACAGGATCAATGCGGTTCGACGGGAGGCGCTCGCCTGCCAACGGCGGGCGGAAATCTCGGCCGAACCGAACAGATAGGTTTGCCGCCCCAGTTTTCGAAGCCGAAGCCCCAGTTCCACATCCTCCATCAGCGGAATGGCCGGGAAGGCGTCCTGTTCCACCACCGGGATTCGCCGGAAGAACTGAACCTGATCCCCGAAGCTGATGCCCAGCAACCCGGCCCGAAGATCATTGGCCCATTCCAAGATCCGCAGACGCCACCCTTCGGCCGAAAAAACGCCTCCCACCGAACCGCCCACGACCATGGGCTGAACCTGCAGCAGTTCCGTTATTCGGGAAAATGTCGGATAAGAAATCAGAATATCCGCATGGACCACCGCCACAATATCCCCACGGGCGGTCTTGACGCCGGCCGATATCTGACCGCCTCGTCCGCCGCCCTGTTCCGGGGAGACGGCGAACCGGATAACCTGAGCCCCGGCCGCGCGGGCGGTTGCCGCTGTTCCATCCTCGGAGCCGCCGTCCACCAGAATGATCTCTTCAACGGCGGGGTCCTCTCGAATGTGTTTTATACAGGGCCCGATCCGGTCTCCTTCATTCTTGGCCGGAATGACCACCGACACGGCGGTCGGAGACCCCTGCGGCGGGGAGACCCCCATCCGTTTGATGAACAAAAATCCGTCCCGAAGCAGAAACAGTCCGAAGGGAAGCCATTCGAAGGCCTGGGCCCATGCGGGCAAATGCCATCGGCCGGTATGGTGCAGCACCCCGTTGGTGATGAAGTACCCGGAAATAGTCAAACAGAGGAGAATCCAGGAGAAAGCGGGTCGCAAGGCCAGAAAGGGGATCACCCAGCTCAGGTACCAGAAGTGAACCGTAGGCGAGAGCACCAGGAGTGCTCCCAGGGCGAAGAAGCATCCCGAAACAGGATCATTCCGAAAACGATGTCCCCGTCGTGGATGGAAATAGACATATCCGAACAGCAGGGTTCCGACCAACAGTCCCCCGCAGATTCGGGTGGCCGGGGCCATGTCGCCGTGAAAAAGCGCCCGCAGCGGGGTATGGATCGGCCCGTTAAAGGCGTACTGGCCGCCGAATTTGATCAGACAATGGAATACCTGACCGGGGTCCGATTTCAGAAAGGGAAGGAAAGGAAAAAGGATGGCGGCCAGGGCGATTCCGGAATAGGCCAGGTTGTCCCGGCGCAGAAAAAAAGGAAGGGTCAGGACCGCCACGTATTTGGTTTGAACCGCCAGCCCCAGGCACCAAAAGGTCCATCCCCATCGCTTGCGGTCATAACTGAAGACGGCGGCCAGCAGAAAGAAATTATGAAGGGCGTCGAAATGGCCCTGTCCGGCGAAGCTGTAAAGGATCACCGGATTGAATGCATACAAAACGGCCCATCGTCTGGACAGACGCCGGTGTTCCAGCAGTTTGAGGAGAAAGAAGATCGCCCCCAGATCGAAGAGGATCACCATTCCTTTGATGGTGAGAGGAAAATATCCGAGTCGAATCACCAGGGCGAAGAGGTAGAGCGGAAACGGGGGATAGGCGGCCGGGTTTTCAGGATGATTGATATAGGAATGATACGGGTCGTTTGCGGCCAGGTCGGATAAGGCCGGATCATCGGGTCCATGGTGATACGGGCTGACCCCCGCGTTGATGAGCCGTCCCTCCCAGAGATACCGATGGATATCGTCGGAAGGCTCGTGGTGGAGCAGGGCCAAGCGAAACAGGAGGGCGCAGGCCATAAGCAGGAGGCGTTCTTGGGAGGCGTTCAGTCCGCGGGGAAAGAGCATCAGCAGGGCCAGGCATCCGGCCCAGGTCAGGCTGAACAACAGAATAAAATGACCGGCCGGCAGGGTCAGAAAGCCGGCTTCGGCCCGGGGCCACGGCAGATGAAGTACCGGGGCCCCGATGAATCCGAAAAAGCCGCCTTTCAGGCAGAGCAGAAAAAAGGCGGTGACTCCCAAGGCGAAGGGAAGCCAAACCGGTCGGATCACCGGCCGGTCGTCTGCTTCGATCGGCGCGGATTTTTCCGACGGGGGGTCCGGGGTCATCGCTGTAAATTCAGGTTCTGGGCCAGGGTCAGGAACCCCACGAACAGGAACCCCGCGGCGTAGATCGCCAGGAAGGGGCCGATGAGGTACTTGGCCGCGCCCAGATAGATATGGAGGGAGAGCAGGCAATACGCCCCCACCCCGATCTCCACGACCGAGGTCCAGGGCAGGTGAATCCGGTAGGCTTTGATCTCCCGGTCTCCCCGTTTGGGGGTGCGCACAAAACCGCTCTCTCGACCGATCAAGGCTTCAAACACGGCCCGGGAATTGGAAACCGCCAACCCCACCCCCACCATCACCAACAGCGGCAGGGCCGTCATTCGGCGGGGCCAATCGGAATAGGCCGCCTGCTGGCTGACCAGATAGAGGGCGCTCGGGGCCGCCATGGACAGGGCCAGGGCGCCGGCGATGATCCCGAACAGGAAGGGCGCCGATCCGATTTCCAAAAACATCAGAACCGGCAGGGCCAGAACGGAAAGGGTGAGCATCAGGGGGTGGACCAGGTAGTGGGTCATGTGGAAGAGGGCCTGGATTTTTTGAAAAACCGGCACCGGTTGGCGGAGCAACGTCGGCAGCAGTTTCAGGGCGGTCTGGATGGATCCCTTGGCCCAGCGGAATTGCTGGCTCTTGAATGCCTCCACATCTTCAGGGATTTCGGCGGGGACCACCACTTCCGGCAGGTAGACCGCCCGCCACCCCGCGAACTGCACCCGGTAGGAGAGATCCATGTCCTCGGTGAGGGTGTCCCAGTGCCAGCCGCCGCCGTCTTCAATGGCGCGCCGCCGCCAGATGCCGGCGGTGCCGTTGAAATTCATGTAGAGTCCGTTCCAGTTCCGGGCCGCCTGTTCCACCATGAAGTGGCCGTCGATGCCGATGGACTGGGCCCGGGTCAGCAGCGACCGGCGCCGGTTGAGATGGCCCCATCGGGCCTGGACCAGCCCCACCCGGTCATCGGCCAGGAAAAAGGGAACGGTCCGAAGCAGATAGTCTTCGGGTGGAACGAAATCGGCGTCGAAGACCCCCACCAGTTCTCCTCGGGCCGACTTCAGCCCATGGGCGAGGGCCCCGGCTTTGTACCCTTTCCGGCTGTTCCGGCGAAGGACCCGAATCTCATGGCCCTGAATGCGAAGTTCGTCGGCCAGGGCGTCGACCCGCTCCCGGGTTTCATCGGTGGAGTCATCCAATACCTGGATTTCGTGCAGGCCGGAGGGATAGTCGATGCGGGCGGCCGCCCGCAGGACCCTCTCCACCACATTGAGTTCATTGAAGACCGGAATCTGGGTGGTAACCACGGGCAGGTCCCGGCGATTCGACAGGTCGCCCGCTTTTTCCAGAACCACCCGGCGTGCGGCACGGGCCTCAGGGCGACGTCGCCGAAACAACCCGATCATGATGTAACAGTTGAGACCGTACAGCATGAGGGCGCCGGCGGCGAAAAAATAGAGGAACACCACTCCCCGGCGGATGAAACCGAGGATCCACCCGAGCATCCAGTCGACCCACACTTCCGGCATCACGGTTTTACTCCGAATTCGACCGGTTTTCCAGATAGTCCCGGTGCTCGGGTCGGGTGTAATTCCAGTAGTAGAAAAAATCGGCGGCGGTTTGGAAAAGAATATCCCCGTTCTCTTTTTCCCACCGAATCAGGCGGTGGGGAAAGGAGGGTTCATAAAAAAAGCGGTCCTGCCGGTCCTCCCGCTGAACCGTCACCGCAAAGGCCTCTGAGGTGGATTGCCCGGCCAGGGTCTTATCCGTGATTCGGTTCACCCGAACCGCGGCCGGGTGCATGGTGAGGGGTTGCTTTTTATTGGCGATGAGCGATTCCATCAGTTGCAGGGAATAGCGCGCCCCGTCTTTCAATCTGAATCGCAGAACCAGGGGGAGTGCGTCGTAGAAGGTGAAATCGGTATCCTTCAAGACCGTTTCGGAGTCGCCCTCATCATCAAAATAGGAAAAATAACGGAACCGGTGGGTTCGGTCCGGTTGGTAGAGGTACTCCATAAAGGTGTTGCCGCACCCGTCCTGGCTGCTCATGGTGTATTTGAGGACCCGGCCGGTTTGCCGGTCGAAAAAGAGAGTGGCGGTCTGGAAATAGTCATAGACGCCGGTGGGAATGTGGCGGAAAAAAAGCATCTTGAGCACGGGAAGGGCGTCGGGCGCCAGGGATTTGACACGCTTGTGCGGATCAAAAGGCTCTTTCACCAGCACCAGCCGGGCCGCGGCTTCCCGGTCGATGCCGTACTTCTGAATTCGACCTTCCAGGCGCTGAAACTCGGCCTTGCCCGAATCCCAATAGGCATGGTTCAGATAATCGTTTTCGGTTGCAGATGCCTCGACTGCGCCTGCCCCGAGAATCAGACAAATCATGAGAAGGGCCGACAATGGTGTGGAATCGTTCATGGCGGCGTCCCCTTTCCGGTGGAGGGTGGAAGACTAAATGCGGGATTCCAGCAGCAGCAACCGTTCCCCGGCCTGATGAAGGGTCTCTTCCCGTTTGGCGAAATGGAATCGGACCCGATCGTGAATCGGTTCGTGAAAAAAGCTCGATCCGGGCACGGCCGCCACCCCGATCTCCTTGGCCATCCAACGGCAGAAGGCGGTGTCGTCTTTAAACCCGAAATCGGAAATATCCACCAGCACGTAATAGGCCCCTTGGGGTTCGGTGTAGCGCAATCCGGCGCGATTCAGATATCCTAAGAAGCAGTCGCGTCGTTTCCGATATCCTGACAACAATTCTTCATAATAGGTGTCCGGAAAATCGAGGGCGGTGGCGGCCGCTTCCTGAAGCGGGGCTGCTGCGCCCACCGTCAGGAAATCATGCACCTTTTTGGCTTCGGCGATCACCTCGGGCGACGCGATGACATACCCCAGCCGCCACCCGGTAATGGAGTAGGTTTTGGAGAGCGAACTCGTGGAAATGGTTCGTTCAAACATGCCGGGCAGGGATGCCATGTAGGTATGAACATGGGGCGAATAGACGATGTGTTCGTAAACCTCGTCGGTGAGGACAAAGGCATCGAACTCCCGGGCCAGGTCGGCGATGATTTCCAGTTCTTTCCGGCTGAAGACCCGGCCGGTGGGATTGGAGGGGTTGCACAGCACCAGCGCTTTGGCGCCTTTTTGGAATGCATTGCGCAGTTCGTCCGGATCAAAGCGGAATTCCGGCGGGTGAAGCGGCACATAGATGGGTTCGGCCCCGGTCAGAATGGTGTCCGCTCCGTAATTTTCATAAAACGGAGAGAAGACGATCACCCGGTCCCCGGGATTGCAGGCGGTCATCATGGCGGTCATCATCGCTTCGGTGCCGCCGCAGGTGACCACCATATTCGTGTCCGGGTCCAGGTCCAGGCCCATCCAGCGGCGCTGTTTTCGGGCCAGGGCCTTCCGGAATCGGGGTGCGCCCCAGGTCACCGCATACTGGTGAAACCCTTCGTCCAGGGCCCGTTTGGCCTCGGCGACCAGCTCGGGCGGCGGATCGAAGTCGGGGAATCCCTGGGAGAGGTTGATGGCGTCGTGGGCATGGGCGATCCGGGTCATTTCACGGATCACCGATTCGGTGAACCGGTGAAGGCGGTGCGCGGTTTCAGGCATAATGTCGCGTCTCTGAAGGGTGAACGGAGTTGAGTCCGGCGAAGATAGCGAATTACCCGTTGGTTCTCAGGAGCATCTCCCCGGCTTTTTTCTTGGCCTCTTCGGCGAAATCGCTTTTGGGAAAAAGGGCGATCACTTTTTTATAGGTCTGAAGCGCGGCCTGGTCGTTCCGAATCGCGGCGTAGGCCCGGGCCAGATCCATATAAAGGG
This sequence comes from Desulfococcaceae bacterium, assembly GCA_046541495.1. Taxonomy (GTDB): domain Bacteria; phylum Desulfobacterota; class Desulfobacteria; order Desulfobacterales; family Desulfococcaceae; genus JAABSQ01. Next base: position 20,594 of record JBKHDE010000036.1, on the reverse strand, counting down.
GCGGAAAACGGGCGGTGATATCGATGGCCTTTTCAAAGGTGTCGATGGCATCCCGGTACTTTTTCATGGCGGTATAGGTCTGTCCCAGTCCTCGAAGCGCGATAATGAAGCGGGGTTCGATCTCCAGGGCATCCTGGTAATGTTTGACCGCCTGTTTGAATTGGCCTTTATTGTAGTAAGCCCACCCCATGTTGGTGAGCGGAAAATGAGGGGTGGCGTAGAGCAGGTCTTCGGAAACCTCCTTGAAGGTGGCGATGGCCGCATCCCAGTTTTCGGTTGCCATATAGGCCACACCCAGGTTGTTCCGGGCCGGGGCGTAGTCGGGGTTCAGCTTTACCGCCCGTTTAAAGTGCCGGATGGCGGTTTCGGGCTTTTCCTTGGCCAGATAGGCCAGGCCCAGATCGTTTTGAAGATAGGGATCATCCGGAATCTGTTTTTCCGCCGTCAGCAACTCCTTAAGTGCAGCGGTGTACCGGCCTTCCTGCATGTAGGCCTCTCCGAGGTTTCGGCTGGCCTCCCCCTGTTTTTTTCGAACCTCCTTGGTGGTTCCCGCACAGGAGAAAAGGCTCCATGCAAGGATGACACAGATGGTTCCGAACAGAAGACGTCCTCTTTTCATCGGATTATTTTCCTTATGGGTTGAAGTATGTATTCATTCTAGACCCAAACACCCCGGTGTGCCGATGGATCATGCATTTCCGGCCCGGCGAACGGCATCGATGATTCGAACGGTGATTCGGGTGTCTTCCACGTCATGCACCCGAACGATATGGGCGCCCTTGAGAACCGCCGCGGCTACCGTGGCCTGGGTGCCTTTCGCCACAAGGGGGGATTCGGGATCGAGGTCGGTCTGATCTTTTGACTTCAACAGGTTTCGAATGAAGGCCTTTCGGGAGGACCCCACCAGAAGCGGAAGATCCAGTTCGGCGAATGCCTCCAACCGGTTCAGCACCTGAAGGTTATGGGCGAAGGTCTTGCCGAAGCCGATTCCCGGATCGACAATGATGTTGGATCGGGATACCCCGGCCGCCTCGGCCCGGTGAACGGCCTCCGCCAGAAAAGATTTGATTTCTCCGATCAGGTCGTCATACCGGGGATTCTTCTGCATCTCTTTGGGGGTTCCCTTCATGTGCATCAGAATCAACGGGACCCCGGCGCGCGCGGCCACTTGCGCCAGAAGCGGATCGACGCGAAGGGCCGAGACGTCATTGATGATGTCGGCGCCGGCCTCCAAGGCCCTCTCAGCGATGCCGGACTTGGTGGTATCGATGGAAATGGGAAGGGAGATCCGGGCGGCCAGCCGTTCGATCACCGGCAACACCCGGCGGGCCTCTTCTTCCTCGGAAACCGGGTCGGAATAGGGGCGGGTCGATTCTCCGCCGATGTCGATCATGTCGGCGCCGGCCTCGGCCATCCGTTCGCCCTGAGCGACCGCCGCATCGGGGTCATAAAACCGGCCGCCGTCGGAGAATGAATCGGGGGTGACATTGACGATGCCCATGATTCGGGTTCGGGTTCCGAGTTCAAGTCGGCGGCCGTTCCAGGCGAGGGTGTAGGTCTTCATGGCGGTTTCGATCTATTTGGTTTTCAAATCCTCCTGCTCGATGATATCAATCCCTTCTTCCGGCGGATTGGAGGGGAGCCGAAATCCGGAGGGCCGCATTGAGAGGATCAGTTCGTCCAGCTCCTTTCCCATCACCGTCTCTTTTTCCAAGAGCAGTTCAGACAGCTTGTGAAGGATGTCCACATTTTCCTTAAGGACATCTTTGGCTTTTTGGTAGGAGATATTGATGAATTTGCTGATTTCCCGGTCGATGACGCGGGCGGTTTCCTCTGAGTAATCCCGGTGTTGGGCAATTTCGCGACCGAGAAAAACCTGCTCTTCGCCCTTGGCGTAAGACAGGGGCCCCAGCTCTTCGCTCATTCCCCAGGATCGTACCATGCGCACGGCGATATCGGTAGCCTGTTTGATGTCGTTGGAGGCGCCGGTGCTGACACGCTTGAAGATCAGCTCTTCCGCGGCCCGGCCGCCGTAAGCCACCGCCAGTTCACTCTCCAGCTGATCCTTATATCTGAAGTCCCGTTCTTCGGGCAGAAACCAGGTAACCCCGGCGGCCCGGCCCCGAGGGATGATGGTGATCTTGTTGATGGGATGGGTTTCCGGAAGGAAACGGGCCACCAGCGCATGGCCGCCCTCATGATAGGCGGTGGTCTTTCGGTCTTCTTCCTTGATCACCTTGGACTTTCGTTCCAGGCCCATGTAGACTTTGTCTTTGGCCTCTTCGAAGTCGGCCATTTCGATGTGTTCCTTGCTCTGCTTGGCCGCGAACAAGGCCGCCTCGTTGACCAGGTTTTCGAGATCCGCTCCGGAAAAACCGGGGGTTCCCTTGGCCAGAGTGACCGGGTCCACATCCGGTCCCACGGGGGTCTTTTTCATGTGCACCCGCAGGATCTTTTCGCGGCCCACCACGTCCGGCAGGGATACGACCACCTGGCGGTCAAACCGTCCGGGCCGCATCAGGGCCGGATCGAGGACATCGGGCCGGTTGGTGGCCGAGACCAGAATGACCCCTTCATTGGATTCGAACCCGTCCATCTCCACCAGAAGCTGGTTCAGGGTTTGTTCCCGTTCGTCATGCCCGCCGCCGAGCCCGGCGCCTCGATGGCGGCCCACGGCATCGATTTCATCGATAAAAATGATGCAGGGGGCGTTTTTCTTGCCTTGCAAAAACAGGTCCCGCACCCGGGAGGCGCCGACCCCCACGAACATTTCCACGAAGTCGGAACCGCTGATGCTGAAAAAGGGCACCCCGGCCTCGCCCGCGATGGCCCGGCCCAGCAGGGTCTTGCCGGTGCCCGGAGGCCCCATCAGGAGCACTCCTTTGGGGATTCTCCCGCCCAGGCGGGTGAATTTCTTGGGGTCTTTAAGAAATTCAACAATTTCCCACAGTTCCTCTTTGGCTTCGTCGATCCCGGCCACGTCATCGAAGGTTACCTTTTCGGACTGGTCCGACAGGAGCCGGGCCCGGCTCTTGCCGAAAGACATGGCCTTGCCGCCTCCGGACTGCATCTGGCGCATGAAAAAGATCCAGACCCCGATGAGCACCATCATGGGAAACCAGGAGACCAGCAAAGACATATACCAGGGGGATTCCGCCGGCGGTTTGGCCCGAATAATGATGCCTTTTTGTTCCAGCCGCCGCACCAGATCGGCGTCGTCAGGGGCAAACACCTTGAACCGTTTGTGATTCCGGTCGTGGACGATCAATTCCTGGCCCTGAATGGTGACTTCGGAAATCTCGCCGGCATCGACCATGTTCAGAAATTCGGTATAACTGACGCTGGTGTCCGCCAGATTCTGCTGATTAAAAAGGTTATACAGCATGATCATCATCAGGGTGATGACCAGCCATAATGCCAGGTTTTTATAGAAAGGGTTCAAGAAAGATTACCTCCTGAATAAATTAAAAGAAGCACAAGGGTATATTTTAACCATTCTTGCCGTTTAGGCAAGGAAAAGTTCCACCTTCAGCACGCTTTGAGTTTCAACGGTCACCTTGGCGAATTCGTCGGTTCTATGGCCCATCACCCAGAGAATCTTCCCTTTATACAGCAGGAGGGGAAACCGGGTGCGTTCTCCCGCCGGGATCTTGTGATCGATAAACCATTTGCCGAGCTTCTGGGAGCCGGTCATCCCCAAGGGCCTAAACCGGTCCCCCGGATGAATGTTTCGCACATACAGCGGAAACTCAATCCTGCCCATATCAAAGAAAGCGGTAAATTGTCCAGCATTCTCGAAATTCGGTTGCAGATTCTTCGGCAACAGGGACAAACGGAGTCTGAGACCGAATTCCGGAAGCGCATAGGTCCCCACTCCCGGAAGTTCCCGGCTGAAAGCCGGTGTTTTTACGGCCGGGGCTTCCGGCCGAAAAGATTCCGGATTCCCGGCAATTTGAAGCGTTTCGCCGGAGGTGATGATCCGAATCCCGCCGGGCAGATTCAATCGGCGGCCCGGCGGCCGGTCCAGAATATGGCAGGTCTCTTCAATATGGGTAAAGGTAATTCGTCGCAAATCCCCTTTGATCCGCTCAATGGCTTTTCGAATGACCCGCCTTCGGGGGGCCGCCGGCAGGGCTTGCAGGGTCGAGACCGACAGATGAATCTCACTTTTTTTCTCTCGAAGCAGACATTCCTGAAACAGAGGTGTAATGATTTCTTCGATCCATGCTTCTTCCCCCCGAAAAAGGTCCGCCATTCGGTTCAGATTGTGTGAAAGGTTCGGATTGTAGTCCCGGCTCAGCAATGGGATCAGTTCATGACGGACCCGGTTTCGCAGGAAGCGGGTGTCGGTGTTGGTCTCATCGGTCCGGTAGGCCAGGCCCTCGGCTGCCAAATACTCGAGAATTTGGAATCGGGTGAGCCGGATCAGGGGCCGCACATATCGATTCTCCCGGACCGGGGCAATGCCCGAAAGCCCGGTTTTGCCGCTCCCCCGCAGCAGACCCATCAGGACCTGTTCGGCATTGTCGTCGGCCTGATGGCCCAGGGCGGTCTTGGTATACTGGTGCTCTCTGCAGATTCGGTCGAAAAAATCATAGCGCACCCGGCGGGCCGCCTCTTCCGTCGAAAGTCGAAGGTTACGCCGATGTGCCGCCACATTTTCGACCGTGGAATAAAAAGCGATATTCAATGTCCTGGCAAGGTCCTTCACAAACCGGGCGTCCGCTTCGGCATTTTTCCCCCGCAGTTGGTGATTCAGATGGGCGATCCCCAGGTGAATGGAAAAATGGGGCGCCAGCCGGTGAAGGACATGCACCAGGGCCACGGAATCGGGTCCTCCCGATACCCCGCAAAGGACTCGGTCGCCGGGAGCGAACATCCGGTGTCGATGAACGGTGCGGATGACTTTGTGCCGAAGCCGCCGGTTGATGGGATTTCGGGTTGACGACATTAATAATCTGATTTTTTCCCTTGAAAAACAAATATAAACACTTATAATAGATGTTTGGTTGTGCTAGGCGGGGAGCTAGCGGTGCCCTGCACCCGAAATCCGCTTATGCGGGGCTGAATTCCCCCTTGAGGATATCGCCCTGAAGCGGTGTCATTCTGAACGGCCGCCGCGCAACAGACGATCACGAACCTTGTCAGGTCCGGAAGGAAGCAGCAATAAGTGAACCCGTCTGTGTCGCGGATCGATCCCGTTCAGTCCGTGACATCGCGGATGGGTCGTATTCGAGAGGGGGTGCACAACCATCTCTTTTCCCCTTCCATTTCGCAGGATACAACCCCGCGGTAGTCTTGGGTTCCATCCTCACACATCGAAAGTCAATTCTTCGGGCCATTCCCGGTCATGTCCGTCCATGGGGCCTTTTTTGCAGGCATCGATCACCGCCCGCCCTTCGCTAAGATGGATATCCCGACCCGGGTCGACATTGTTGAAGACCTTCCACAGCATCAATGAGCCGTCCTTCAGATCGATGTCCCGGTCGAAGAGGATGAAGATGTTGAACATCTCCAGTTCCATCAGGTCGAACAGGGCCTCCGCGAAAACTTTTCCGCCCCGGCCCTCGGATTTTTCCACCGTGAGGGCCAGCACCCGGTTGGCGGTGTCTTCTCGGGAGGACAGTTCGGGGAACAGATATCGAAACCCGGCGGCGCCATCCACTTTCGTGGAGATAATTCCTTTCAGGTCCTCGGTGGAAGGCGCGGTTTTGAGGGTTCGTCTGTTTTTCCGCGGGGGTTCTCCGGCAAACCGGGTGGTGAGATCGATGCCGATCTTGTTCCCGAAGTTGGGAAAGGGCGAGGAGTGGTCTAAAACGTCCAGAATCCCCTTGCTAAGGGTGATGTCCGATTCGATGTCCAGGTTGAAGACCAGTTCCCGAAGCACCGTCTTCGAATCACCGGGATCGATGTGCCGGTCCACCACCGTAATGGCTTTGCAGAAACTCATCTGCCCCTGACCCCAGAGGCCGCTCATGATCTTCTGGGCATGGCCGGGGTATTCTTTGTGGATGGAGACCACCACGATATTATGGAACACCCCCTCCCAGGGGAACCAATAGTCCCGAATTTCCGGAATCACCGTCTGAAGCATGGGCAGAAAGATTCGCTCGGTGGCTTTGGCCATGTAGCAGTCTTCCATGGGCGGCCGCCCCACCAGGGTGGCGTTGTAGACCGGGTTTTTTCGGTGGGTGACGGCGGTGACATGAAAGACCGGGTAATCGTCTGCCAGGGAATAGTAGCCGGTGTGGTCCCCGAAAGGGCCTTCCCGCCGCAGTTCTTCCGGGTCGACATAGCCTTCCAGCACGAACTCGGCCTCGGCCGGCGCCTCCAGGTCCACCGTTACGCATTTGGCCATGGCCACCGGCTTTTTTCGAAGAAAACCGGCCAGCATCATTTCATCCACCCCTCGGGGCAGAGGGGCGGTGGCCGCGTAGATCGTGGCCGGGTCCGCGCCGATGGCCACCGCCACCGGCATCCGCTTGCCGGCCTCCCGGTATTCATTGAAATAGTGGGAGCCGTCTTTATGAATGTGCCAGTGCATGCCGGTGGTGTTTTTGTCAAACACCTGAAGGCGGTACATGCCCACATTCCGCTTTCCGGTTTTCAGGCTGCGGGTCACCACCAGGGGAAGGGTGATGAAGGGGCCGGCATCGTGGGGCCAGCACTGGAGCACCGGCAGCCGGGTGAGATCGACCCGGTCTCCGGTCATGACCACCTCCTGACAGGGAGGTCGCTTTCCCTTGAAAGACCGGGGAAAATACCGGGCCAGACCGATCGCCATGGGCACCACGTTCAGGGCCTCTTTTATGGATTTGGGCGGGTTGAACTCGATGTACTCCCGAATCCGGTCGGCCGGTTCATCCAAATGATCGACCTCCAGAGCCATGCAGATCCGTTTCTCACTGCCGAAGATATTGGTGGCTACCGGAAAATCCGATCCCTGAACATTTTGAAACAGGAGCGCCTTGCCCCCGCCCGGGCTTTTGGATTCCCGGTCGGTGTATCGGCTGATCTCGATGCAGGGGGATACCGGCTCTTGAATGTGTTTGACCTCTCCGGCCCGTTCCAGGGCCTCGATAAACGCCTGCAAATTTTTATATGCCATCGGATTCCCCCCAGCGTCGAATCAGGTCGTTGTCGATGTTCAACTGGTCCAGGGTGCGGGCGATGGTGGCGTCCACGATGTCCAGCACCGTTTGCGGCCGGTTGTAAAACCCCGGGCACGGCGGCATGATCGTGGCCCCGGCCCGGGCGGCCCGGGCCATGTTCTCCAGATGAATCAGGCTCAGGGGGGTTTCCCGGGTCAGCAGCACCAGGGGTCGGCGCTCCTTCAGGGTGACATCGGCGGCCCGAAGGATCAGGTCGTTCGACAGGCCCGCTGCAATGGCGCCGAGGGTTTTCATGGAACAGGGGGCGATGATCATTCCGTCATGGCGGAAAGATCCGCTGGCCGGCGGCGCAAAAAGATCATCCGGATCATAGGCGATCAGGCGGGCCTCGGAATGAAAATTCACTCCCCGGTCTTTGAGAAAAGATTCTATGGAACCGCCCGGGTAATCGGTCTCGTGCCGAAGCACCTGTTCCCCGGCCCGGGAAACCGAGAGCAGCACCTCGATGGGTCTTTCCAGGAGCGCCTTCAGCAGCCGAATGCCGTAAACGGCTCCGGAGGCGCCGCAGATGGCCGTCACTACTTTTTTTTGTGTCAAAATAACCGCCTTATGAGTTCATCCCCGGCCACTCCGGTCAGGAGGGAGACGGAGATGATGCTGTTTACGTGAAAAAACGCGATATGGATTCGGCTCAGATCATCGGGCCGAACCAGCCAGTGTTCAAGCAGGAGCAGGAATCCGATGGCGCCCACGCACATCAGATACGGCCCCCGCATGTCGAAGATGAAAAAGAGCGCCAGAAACAGCCCGAAGGAGAGGCCGTGGATCAGGCGCGAAATCCACAAGGCCCCGTCCACACCGAACCGGACCGGAATGGAAAAGAGCCCTTCGGACCGGTCGAAGTCGATGTCCTGGCAGGCATAGAGAATGTCGAATCCGGCGATGTAGGTCATCAAAGCCAGGGACAGGGGCAGGATTTGCCAGGAGAACCGGCCGGTGACGGCGATCCAGGCGCCCAGTGGCGCCAGGGAAATGGCGAATCCCAGGTAGAGATGGGCCATCCAGGTGAACCGCTTGGTATAGGAATAAAGCAGGAGTACTCCCAATACCGGAAACGAGAGATAGAAACAGAGATCCCCGAGCATGGCCGAGGCCTGAATGAAGATTATCGAGGAGAGGACCACGAAGACCGCGGTGGCCGCCGTCGACAACCGACCCGAGGGGATTTCCCGGCCGGCGGTGCGGGGGTTTCGGGCATCGAACCGAGCATCGGTGATGCGATTGAAACCCATGGCTGCGGATCGGGCCCCCACCATGGCGATCAGGATCCAGAAGATCGACCGGGCCGTGACCGGATGCTGCCGCTGCGCCAGAATCACCGCCGCCAGGGCGAAGGGAAGGGCGAAAACGGTATGGCTGAACTTGATCATTCGGCCGTAGACCTGAATCCGAGTCAGGGCGGATCGACCCTTTCCCGGGATCCTTTCGAGGGGAGCGAATCCGGACACTATAGACGGCTTTCGTGAATCTCTGCGGGCCAGGTCCCTCGGCGGTTCTCCTTCACGCGGTCTGCGGCGGCGGCAAACCCCCGACCGTCCTGTTGCCGCCATTTGGCTCTGGCCAGACCGGTGATGGTGCCGGGATTGCGGCGCGGGGTACACTCCAGGCGCATCACCCGGGTTCGATACCGAGGCGTCAAGATGACCGAAATGCCGGTGAAAGAGGCCAACGGGGATTTCAGCACCAAATTCAGCCGTTCCGGAAAGTCGAGGACGAATCGGTTCACCCCCGGCATGGGAACCTGGTGAATGGTGCGCCAGGTCACCGGCACATCCCCGGCCAGGGACCGGATCATCCGTTTGATCTCCCAGACCGAGAAAAATCGCGCATGGCCGTAGTAAGAACGGGGGCAAATACGGGGCCATTTCCCCCGGGTCCATTTTCCCAGTGCCCGAAGCAGGAGGTTCCGTCCGGAATAGCGATTCAGGATGCCGATGAAAACCCGGTCTTTGGCGACCCGAAAGGCCTCTTCTATGGCTTTGCGGGGATCATCCACAAACTCGAGGGTATTGATCAGGACGGCGCAGTTGAAGTCGTTGTCGTCGAAGGGGAGATCTTCCGCAACCCCGGAATGAAAATCGGCGCGGCGGCCCACGTTCTTTTTGGCCAGGTTCAGCATCTGGTCCGAGGGATCGAGGCCGGTGATCATGAGATGGATCTGGAGAAGGGAGCGCAGGCTCTCTCCGGCGCCGCAACCGATATCCAGAAGGCTCTCTCCCCGCATCGGATCGAGCATTTGCGCCATCAGCCGGTTTTCAAGATCGACCCGTCGCCGGTTGCGCGGTTTTTGGATCCACCGGGCATAGGCCTCGGCGTCTTTCTGGTCAAAAACATAGCCCATAATTTCTGTTTACGACCTCACTGTGACGGTCAAAACAAAGGTGACCGTGTAGGGTTTTCCGTCTGCGGCTTCCGGAAGGCGCCACTCGCGTATGCGATCCGCCATGCATTGCTCCAAAGATGTGTCGGTGATGCCGAGAAGATTGATTCTGGTCGCCCGTCCGTTGGTACCGATAAGGACTTTGAGCTTTCCTTCCCCACCCGTGAAACCGGAATCTCGGGCCAGGGTCCGATGCACGCAGGCTTCAAGCTCGGACAGATGATCCTCCACTATTTCGGCGAGCGCCTGAGGCGAGGGCGGCCCGTTCACCACCATCTTGTCGGAAAGGTGTTTAATCTCCACCCTCGGCAAAGATGGCTTCTTTTCGGCCGGACGGGAAACCAACGGTGATGTCAATGAATCCGCCTCCGCCATGGGCGGTGCAAAGGTCTTTTGCGGGGACGCTCTCAGGGACCGGGCCATTCGGGGCGCCATGCCGCCCACCGCGGTCTCCGGAACCCCTTGGGGCAGCGGCAGCGGCTGCTTTACCGTGGTCGGTTCGCCCTCCGCCCGCACCCGGCTGTCGATCGCCACAAAAGAGGTAAACGCCGTCAGCAGGTTGTATTCGAGCCCTAACCGAGTGATCTCTTCGGCCCGTGCCCCGCCCCCGGCCACCTGATTATAGTCGGAGAGCAGGGCGATTCGGTGGCGGGCCCAGAGGTAGCGAAGCCCGGCATGGGACGGTTCGGGTCGGTATCGATTCACCTGAAGTGTTTCGGAGTGTCGTTTTCCTTCCCCGGTGATTCCGGTCAGATGAATGGTTCCGGAGGGCTTCCCCCGCCATTTGCCGAAGGCGGTCAGGGGTCTTTCCGCCAGAAGATCCGGAATGGAGGGCGGCTCCACCGCGTAAGTGTCGAAGCCGTCGAAATCGAGGCCGATGCCGGTGAGCACCGGGGCCCCGATATACCGGCGGAATTTTTGGGCCTTTTGCGAAGCTTCGGCCGGTTGGGTGACCACAAAGGGCTCCCCCATGCCGACCCGGGCCATTCCCTCGATGAGGAATCGATTGACGCTGGATCCGATGCCGAAGGCGAAAAGATTGGCCTCCCCCAGATGGTTTCGAATCAGATCGAAGGTTTCGGTCTCCACCCGCACGTATCCGTCGGTGACCACGACCATGGAGCGGGAAATATCCGTTTCGGTCGATGCATTCAGGGCCCGCTGCAGCGCAGGCAGCAGTTCGGTGCCGCCGCCGCCCCGCTGCTGATCGATAAACCGGGTCGCCCGGCTCACGTTTTCGGAAGTGGCCGGCAGGGAATTTTCCGCCATCAATTGAGAACCGCCGGAAAAGAGCAGCACGTTGAACCGGTCGGTAGGCCGAAGGTGGCCGATCAGGTCGGTCAACAGCGCTTTGGCGGTGTCCAGGGGAAATCCGCGCATGGAGCCCGACACATCCACGATAAAGATATACTCCCGGGGCGGAATCCGAGCCGAGTCCACCCGTGCGGGCGGCTGCATCATCAGCAGAAAGAAATTTTCCTTCTCACCCTCATACAGGAGCAGGCCCGATTCGATGTCGCCGCCCGTCAGCCGGTATTGAAGGATGACATCCCGATTTCCACCGGCGCTTTCCTCGGGCGCCAAACGCACGGTGGCCTCGGCCGGACCGTCGAATCGGATATCGGTCCGGTGAGAGGGGCAGGTCACTTTTTCGATATCCATGCCGGCGGAGATGGCGGCGGTGAAATCGAAGGTATCGGTCGGGGCCTCTCCTTCGTGAAGATAGGGGTTTTGCACCCAGTCCTCGGATGCGGGGGCGGTTTCCTCGGGCAGATTCGAATACCTCGGTCCCACCACCGTCGGGTAGACAAACTCGTAGATGCCGTCCGTGGGGGTCAATAGCTCGGTGTACCGCAGTTCCACTTGGATGACATCCCCCGGCAGGATGTTGGCGACATTCATCTGAAACACGTTGGGCCGCTGCTGTTCCAGCAGGGAGGCGCTCTTGCCGGCCTGTTTGGCCGCCTCATATTCCTTCCGGGCCTTTTCCCGTTCTCGAATCTCGGCGACAATGGTCCGCTCGCCGATGGTCATCTTCATGCCGTAGACCGCGGCCTGCGTGGATGCCGGAAAGACATAGATCGCTTCCAGAGGGCGCTCGCCTTCATTTTGGTAGACCTGCGTCACCACCACATCGGCGATCACCCCTGCAATGTCGACCTCGGCGCCGGTAGATTTGAGCGGCAGCCTGTCCATTTCGGGATCATCGCTTTTGACCCTGAAATAAGGGGAGAGGGTCTTGTCCGCGTCGTCGGTTTCGGCCCCGGCGGAAACGCCGGTACAGAGCATCAGCATTCCGATCAGGACCCAACGGGCAGCGGTATGGGCTGGAAAATTCATGGAGCGCCTCCTGGTTGACTTCATCATCAGATGTCCATTCTAATATAGGAAACCGATCACCGCAACTCTTTTTACATCCGATTCATGGGCGCGTTTCAGCAGCGGGTTGATAATTTCGGAACGACCGCGTAAGATGGTCCCCGGTATTTTTGATGGATAACCCGATGGGTCGAAAAGCAGGATAATTCCACTCTTTTGAAGACACTGATTCTCACCGAGAAACCCTCCGTGGCCCGGGATTTTGCCAAAGCCTTGGGCGTGAAGACCCGGCACGACGGCTATATGGCGGACGGAGACACCGTCATCACCTGGGCACTGGGCCATCTGCTGGAGTTGCTGGAGCCCCAGGACTATGATCCCCGGTGGAAGACCTGGCGCCTGAACGCCCTGCCCATCCTGCCGGAGCGGTTTCGATACAAGCCGATCTCCAAAACCCGAAAACAGCTTCGCATCGTCAAGAAACTCCTGAAATCTCCGCTTGAACGGGTGGTGATCGCCACCGACGCCGGCCGGGAAGGCGAGGTCATCGCCCGGACCATTCTGCTGGACGCCCGGGTGCCGGAGGGGGATCGACTTCTTCGGTTCTGGACCAGCCAGGCTCTGACCCCCGAGGTGGTCCGCAAAGGGATGGAGAATTTGGCCCCGGCCGCCCGATATGACCGATTGTGGCGGGCCGGCCAGGCCCGGCAGATCGCCGACTGGCTGGTGGGGATGAACGGCACCCGGGCCGCCACCAAGCAGATGGATGACCTTTACAGCGTGGGCCGGGTTCAGACCGCCCTTCTGGCGTTGATCGTGGACCGTCGGCGGGAACGGGAGCATTTTCGGCCCGAACCCTACTGGCTGCTTCGGGCGCTGTTTTCCAATGAAAAGGGGACCTGGCGGGGAACCTGGTTTCAGAAGGAGCGCACTCGTTTTGACAAAGAACCTGAGGCGACGGCGATACGCGCCAAAGTTGACGGGGCTGTCGGCAATATACAATCGGTCAAAAAGCAGAAAAAGCGCCAGCCGCCGCCGTTCCTGTATTCTCTGACCGACCTTCAACGGGATGCCAATCAGAAGTACGGCCTCACCGCCAAGGCGACGCTGGGAATCGCCCAGAAGCTCTATGAACAGAAAAAATGCCTCTCCTACCCCCGGACCGATTCCCGAGTGCTGGGAACCCAGACCGTGGACCTGGCCCGAAACCTGGTGGGGACGCTCTCCGGAGTTTATCCGGATATCTTCGGCGGGGTGGTATCCGAACTGATTGCACCGACCAACAAACGGGTCTTCAATGATGCCAGACTCACCGACCATCACGCCCTGATTCCATTGGCGCCGCTGCCCGGTGCGGCCTCGGCGGATGAAAAAAAGATCTACGATCTGGTTCTGAAGCGGTTTGCCGCGGCGTTTCATCCCGATTGTGAATTCGAACAGACCGAGATCATCACCGAAGCCGAGAAGGAGACCTTTCGCACCAAGGGGAAACGCATCCTTAAACCCGGGTGGCGGGCGGTATACGGCACGGAATCCACCGGGGATTCGGATGCGCCCAAGAGCGGAGACGACGAGCCCGAATCCGAATCCCTGCCGCCCCTGGCCCAGGGAGATCCGGCTCAGGTGGACGAGGCCCAACTGGAAAAAAAGATGACCCAGCCGCCCCCGGATTACAATGACGCCCGGCTGCTCAAAGACATGACCAATCCCGGCCGGTATGTTCAGGAGGATGAACTCAAGAAAATCTACCGCGGAGACGTGGGGCTCGGCACCCAGGCCACCCGGGCCCAGATTATCGAAACCCTGTTGACCCGCAAATACATTGTTCGAAAGAAGAAATTCCTGATCGCCACCGACAAGGGATGCCGCCTGATCGAAACCCTTCGGGGATTCAAGGAAGCGAGTGTGCTGGCATCCCCCGAGGAGACCGCCCGGTGGGAGATGAACCTGGAGCGGATCGCCCACGGCGACGGATCGGATGAAACCTTTTTGGAAGAAATCAAACAGCTCGTGAGGAAAATCGTGGACGAATTCAAAAACGGCCCTCAGGCGGCGCCTCAAAAAGCGGCTCCCCAAAAAAGCGAAGCATCTAAAAAAAAGCAAGAACAGGATCTGGGCACGTGCCCGGCCTGCGGCGGCAAGATCATCGAAGGCAAACGCGGATTCGGCTGCGGCAATTGGCGGGAAACCGACGGCGGCTGTCGGTTCGTGATCTGGAAGACCGTCGCCGGCAAGACCCTGTCGCCCGAAATGATCAAGGAACTGACTGAAAAGCGGGAAATCGGCCCGCTGGACGGGTTCATGTCCAAAAAAGGAAAGCCCTTCTCAGCCAAACTCCGGGTGGTCCAGGAAGAGGACGGCTCCTGGCGAACCGTTTTCGAATTCGGCGACCCGCCCTCGAACGCCGAAGCCCTCGGCAAATGCCCGGCCTGCGGCGGCAATGTGGTGGAAGGGAACAAGGGATACGGCTGCGTCAACTGGAAACAGGAAGACGGCGGGTGCAAATTCGTCATCTGGAAAACGGTGGCTCAAAAGGAGATCCCCCAACAGACCGCCAAAAAGCTGCTGGAACAGGGCGCGACCGAGGAGTTGTTCGGGTTCATCTCCCGCAAGGGAAGTTCGTTTTCAGCGCGGCTGAAGCTGGAAGATCAAGGGGACGGGGTGCCGAAGGTGGTGTTCGATTTTGATCGGCGGTCGTGAGGCCGGGGACCGACCGGGAAAGCAAACTGCGGGCCGCTATGTTTCAGCGAAGCTGAAGCTGGAAGATCAAGGGGGCGGAGTGCTGAAGCTGAAGGTTTGACTTTTACCGGGAAGTGGCATAAGAAAATGAAAGAGAACTGAGCTGCGATTCAATTATTGTAGTCGGGTTCATACGGTTGCGGGGCGATGGTGAAAACCGCATGGATTGCAAACAGGAAACCTTATTCAAGCCCGGCTCATCAAACCGAAAGGAGGAAGGATGAAAAAGCGGTGTATTTTTGGATGGCTTCTGGTGATTTTCCTGACGCTGGCTGCCGGAGTGTCTGCGTTCGCCGCCGAGGAGGGGTTGGCCGACAAGCAGGAGCTGGTCATCGCCTTTGACGCCGGAGACAGCAAAAGTCTCGACCCGCACCGGGCGGCTACCACGGTGGACCGGTCCACCGTAGATATGATCTTCAATGGCCTGGTGCGCTATTCTCCGGGGAACCAGGTGGATGTGGAGCCCGATCTGGCCGAATCCTGGGAAGTCTCCGAGGACGGCAAGGAATGGACCTTCCATTTGCGCAAAGGGGTCTATTTTCATCCCTTTCCCGGTAGTCCGGACGGGTATGAATTGACCGCCGACGACGTGGTTTATTCCCTCAAGCGGGCCGCCAATGCGGATCACTCCTCCTATGCAGGGGAGTATACCGGCATTCAGTTCGAGGCGGTGGATCCTCAGACCGTCAAAATCACCATCGAGAACCCCATTTCCGAAACCCTCTTTCTGGCCAAATTCGCCGCCTATGCCGGGGGATTCATCGTCTGCAAAAAGGCCATCGAAGCCAAGGGCGACGAGTGGTCCGCCATCAACCCGGTCGGCACCGGTCCCTTTCGGTTCGAACGATACGATCCCCGGCAGATGACGGTGCTGGCCGCCAACGAGAAGTATTTTCGGGGAAAACCGGTCCTGGAAAAGGTGACGGTCCGCTACATTCCGGGCGTCAGCTCTCGGGAACTGGGGCTTCGCACCGGCGAGCTTCACATCATCGAGGGTCAGAACGAGGCCATGTGGGTGGAAAAGATGGCCACCTTTCCCGAAGTGGCGATCGTTCCCTTCGGCCCCTGCGAGGTTCAGATGCTGCACCTCAACATGACCCGGGAGCCCTTCGACAACCTTCAGGTGAGAAAGGCGGTATCCTACGCCATATCCCGGGCGATGGTGGCGGCTTTCATGGGCGAAAGCCTGGCGGTGCCCATCTACTCGCCGGCCATGGCGCCGCCGGCCCCGGGGGCCCTGACCGAGGATGAGGCCAGGGCGGCCGGGGTGGTCTATGACAATGACGCGGCCAAGGCCAAGGCGTTGTTGAAAGAGGCCGGATTCCCCGACGGGCTCAAGACCGAGGTGATCATCAGCGAGCTGGCCACCAGCTACCGAAAGCCGATGGTGGGGATTCAGGCCCAGCTCAAGAAGGCGGGGATCGACATGGCCCTCAAGGTGGTGGACCATTCCTCTTTCCACAGCCTGATTCGGGACAATGCCAGCCCCATGGTCTATTACGCCTGCTGGCGGCCCAACACCGACGTCTTTCTGACCCTGTTCTACCACTCCGATTCCGAGGTGGTGAGCGGGAAAAAGCCGGACACCAACTTTTCCCACTACGGCGCGGTGGACGCGGACGGCGACCAGAAGATCGACAGCATCGACGATCTCATCGTCCAGGCCCGACTGGAACTCGATTCCAAAAAGCAGAACGAACTCTGGAAACAGGCCCAGATTCAACTCCTGAAAGACGCAGCCGTGATCCCCATGATTCGGCTCAAATACGTCTTTCCCATGAAATCATATGTCGATCTCGGCCATCCCCTGGAGTTCAGCTGGTCGACCTATTCGCCCCAGATTACCGAAAAGACCAGGATTCTGGCCCATTAAAAACGGTTGTGGATAACCACCCGGCTTCGCTCTTTGCGGAGCCGGGCGATTTCGGCCCCCGGCGTCTTTGGGTGGGATTTTGGGCTTTCGGTTCTGAAGCCGGAAGACATCCTTTGAAAGGTCTCTGATCCATGTTCAACTACATCGTCCGGCGAATCCTTCAGGCCATTCCGATTCTGCTGGTGGTGCTCACCCTGGTGTTTCTGGTGGTGCGGGTGCTGCCCGGCGATCCGGCGGTGGCGGCCCTGGGGGATTATGCCAGCAAGGATGCGGTCCAGGCCCTGCGAGAGAGGATGGGCCTGAACGATCCGCTGTGGCTGCAGTACCTGCGGTTTTTGGGGAATCTGGTCACCGGCGATATGGGAACCTCTCTGGTCACCGGGTATTCGGTGGGAAAACAGGTGCTTCAGGCCCTGCCGTATACCCTGACGCTGACCATTTCGGCCATCCTCTTCGGATACATTTTCGGGGTCCCCCTGGGGATATCCGCGGCGGTGCACCGGAACAGCTTTATCGATTATTTCAATCGAATCTTCTCCCTGGTGGGCCTGTCGGTGCCGGCCTTTTACCTGGGGGTGCTGCTGATGTATTTTTTCTCCATTCGGCTGGGCCTGTTTCCGGTGGTGGGGGCCGGCGATCCCGGAGACCTGGGCTCCCTTGTGCATCATCTGTTTCTGCCGGCCCTTTCTCTGGGCCTGATCATGACCGCCTATGTCACCCGAATGACCCGCTCTTCCCTGCTGGAGATCCTGCGGGAGGATTACATCCGCACCGCCAAATCCAAGGGGCTCGCCGGTCGGGTGGTGCTCTACAAGCACGCCCTTCGCAACGCCCTCATTCCCATCGTCACCCTGGGCGGTCTCTATGCGGTGGTCCTGATCGGGTCCTCGGTCATGGTCGAGATCGTCTTCTCCCGGCCGGGACTGGGGAAAATGATGGTGGGCGCCATTCAGCAGCGGGATTACACCACTCTGCAGTCGGTGATGGCGCTCTACACCGTCTTCGTGGTGGTCATCAACCTGCTCACCGACCTGATTTACGGGTTCATCGACCCCCGAATCAAGTATGACTGATTCGGGAGGATGGATTGGCCATGGATGCTGATATGAACCTTCCGATTCCCGAGAGGATGCAATGCCGACCGACATGACCCGCCGCCAGAAGATGTGGGCCACCTTCAAGCGCAACAAGACCGCCCTGGTGGGCGCGGTGGTGGCCGCGATCATCCTTTTCATCGCCGTTTTCGCCCCTTGGCTGGCCCCCCATGATCCGCTGGTACAGGACCCCTTCGTGCGGCTTCAGGGGACCACGGAGGCGCACTGGCTCGGCACCGACGATTTCGGCCGGGATGTCTTTTCCCGAATCATCTGGGGCAGCCGGGTGTCGCTGATCATCGGGCTGGCATCGGTGGCCCTGGGGCTGGTGGCGGGCACCGGGTTCGGGATGATCGCCGGCTATTACCGGGGCAAGGTGGAAACCGGGATCATGCGGTCGGTGGACGTGCTGATGTGCTTTCCGGACCTGATTCTGGCCATCGCGGTGACCGCGGCCCTCGGGGCCAACCTTTTCAACCTGATCCTCACCATCGGGATCGTCATGACCCCGCGGTTCGCCCGTCTGGCCCACGGCCAGGTCCTTTCCATCACCGAAAGCGAGTACGTCCTGTCGGCTCGGGCGGTGGGGGCCGGGGTTCCCAGAATCATCCTCCGGCACATCTTTCCGAATATCTTCGGAGACCTCCTGGTGGCGGCCACCCTCTGGGTGGGGGTGGCGATTCGGCTGGAGGCGAACCTGGCCTTCATCGGCCTGGGGGTGAGCCCGCCCACCCCGACCTGGGGCAACATGATCCGGGAAGGAATCGACGTCATGATCAACGCCCCGTGGATTTCCATGTACTCGGGCTTGAGCATCCTGATCACCATTCTGGCCTTCAACATGCTGGGGGACGGCCTGCGCGACATTGCGGACCCGCGCCTTCGCGGGGCCTGAAGAAAGGAGGGGCTCGGGGTGAACGAAACAAGCGATTTTCTACTGGAGGTCAGAAACCTCAAAACCCATTTTTTTACCGACGAGGGGGTGGCCAAGGCGTTGGACGGGGTCGATTTCGTGATCCGGCGGGGGGAAACCCTGGGGGTGATCGGCGAGTCCGGGTGCGGCAAAAGCGTCACCGCCCTGTCGGTCATGCAGCTGATCGACAGCCCGCCGGGAAAGATCGTGTCCGGGGAGATTCTGTTCGACGGGGAGGACCTTCTCAAGAAAACCCCGGCCGAGGTTCGAAAGATTCGGGGAAACGACATTTCCATGATCTTTCAGGAGCCGATGACCTCCCTGAATCCGGTCTTCACCATCGGAAATCAGATCATGGAGAATATCCTGCTCCATCAGCATACCGACAAGGCCGACGCCCGCAAAAAGGCGGTCGACATGCTGGAACTGGTGGGGATCCCTTCGCCGGACAAGCGGGTGGACGACTATCCCCATCAGCTCTCCGGCGGCATGCGCCAGCGGGCCATGATCGCCATGGCCCTGTCCTGTCACCCCAAGCTCCTGATCGCCGACGAGCCGACCACCGCCCTGGACGTGACCATTCAGGCCCAGATCCTGGAGCTGATCAAGAAGATCAAGACGGAGATCGGGATGGCGGTGATGATGATCACCCACGACCTGGGGGTGGTGGCCGAGGTCGCCGACAACGTGGTGGTGGCCTACGGCGGAAAGGTGGTGGAGTACGCCGACGTAATCTCGGTCTTCAAGGATGCGCGGCACCCGTACACCCGGGCCCTCTATGATTCCATTCCCCGGGTCACCGACACCCGGAAGCGGCGGTTGGAGACCATCTCCGGCATGGTTCCCAATCCCATGGAACTGCCGGAAGGATGCAAGTTCCACAACCGGTGCAGGTATGCCCGGCCGGTCTGCGAACCGGAAGAGCCGCCCCTGATCGATGTCGGAAACGCTCACCTGGTGCGCTGCTATATTTATCACGAGACCAAGGGCCGTTTCTTTGACGATATCGACGGCATTGAAACGCTTCGAAAGAAAGGGTAGCCTGTGTCGGACAACGCTTTGCTCACCGTCAAAGGGCTGAAGAAATATTTCCCCATCCGCGGCGGGATTTTCTCCAAAGTGGTGGCGCAGGTCCAGGCCGTGGACGACGTCGGCTTCTATCTGAACAAAGGCGAAAACCTGGGCCTGGTGGGGGAGTCGGGGTGTGGAAAGACCACCACCGGCCGAATGATCATGGGGCTTCTGGTCCCCACCGCCGGAGAGGTGGTTTTTGACGGCAAGGTCATTTTCGAGCCCGAGACCGGCAAGATTCGGGTGGATCGACGGAATATCCAGATCATTTTTCAGGACCCCTATGCGTCTCTCAACCCCCGCATGACGGTGGAGGATATCGTGGGCGAACCCCTGATCATCCACGGCATCGCCCGGGGAAAGGATAAGACCGAGCGGGTGGTGAAGCTGCTCGACACGGTCGGCCTGCCGCCCCGATACAAAGACCGCTACCCCCACGAGTTCAGCGGGGGGCAGCGCCAGCGGATCGGCATCGCCCGGGCCCTTTCCCTCAACCCCAAGCTGATCGTCTGCGATGAGCCGGTGTCGGCCCTGGACGTCTCCATCCAGGCCCAGGTGATCAATCTTCTGGAAGACCTTCAGGCGGAGTTCGGGTTCGCCTATCTCTTCATCGCCCATGACCTGAGCGTTATCAAGCACATCTCCAACCGGGTGGCGGTGATGTATCTGGGCAAGATCGTGGAGATGGCCGAGACCGACGCGCTCTTTCGAAATCCGCTCCACCCCTACACCGAGGCCCTGCTCTCGGCGGTGCCGGTGCCGGACCCCACCCTGCGGCGGGAGCGGATCGTGCTCAAGGGCGACGTCCCCAGCCCCATCAACCCGCCCTCGGGTTGTCGGTTTCGCACCCGTTGCCCCTACGTCATGCCGATCTGCGGCGAACAGGCGCCGCCCCTGGAGGACATCCAAGAGGGTCACTACGCCGCCTGTTTTCTGAGGTACTGACCATGACAAAACGGGAATTCATCAATCCGGTGAATCTGCCTCCGCCGGTCGGCTACACCCAGGTGGTATCGGTAACTCACGGCCGGAC
>JBKHDE010000035.1:0-27325 GCA_046541495.1 Desulfococcaceae bacterium | reverse complement strand
AAAGCGATAAGCGTCTTTTTAAGTCGAAACTGAGGCACTCCTGAGTTACCCCGCCCCGACACACTGCTGATTCAAGAATTTCACTTCCCGATCTGTTTTCGACACACCTTTTTGCCGATTCGGTGTCGCTGCCAAAAACCTTTTGCCTTCGGTCCTTCTGAGGTTTCGCCCGCATATCCCTCCGAGGGTCCGCCCGTATATATGGTCCCATTATCACCTGAGGAGGTGTGCTTATGAACGCCATTACCCAACGGGCTTTTTCCCGCAATCGGTATGTCGCCCCGATTCTTTTTTCCGATTGCAATAAAAAGCAGTTTCGGAAGGCTGTGATGCACAACAGCAGCGTGGGCGGAATGTATTTCGAAAGCCGCCATCCGGTCTTTCCCGGCACCAGCCTGGTCATCCAGCTGGTGGATTTCCCGTCCGACCCTTATTGGCCCGAGGCCTGTGACAGCTATCTGGCCGATACCCGCTGGTGTATCGAAAAGATGGGAGACGACCACCCGGTCTACGGCGTCGGGGTTCGGTTCGTCATGTCCACCTGCACCCAATGCGGCGCCCGAATAACACACTGCTGCATGGAGGGGGTCGATCTCTGCCCGGAGTGCCAGGAAGACATTTTAACCATTTCCGATTCCAAGCTGAAAGGCTGTCTGGAGAACTATTATTTAGGCAATATTTTGTAGTGGATGAGGAAGGGTTCCATGAATGAACGGCGGGTTTGCCGCACGAAGGACGGAATCATCGGAAAAAAAATTCGATGCCTCCGTCCCTCGTTCCAAAAATCCGAAGCGGCTATTTGGGCGCCTTGGGCGGGCTGACCGTGGCCTCGCCGTCCAACACCCGGGTGCCGTCCTGATTGGTGCAGGTGGTCTTGAGGCGGATTCGGTTTTTATCGGCCGTCACCTCGATCACCTCGGCCCGGGCCGTGATGGTGTCGCCGATGCGGACCGGCGCCAGAAACTTGAGTTCCTGCTTCAGATAGATGGTGCCCGGCCCCGGCAGATGCATCCCCAAAATGGCTGAAATAAACCCGGCGGTCAGCATTCCGTGGGCGATCCGGGTTTTGAAAAAGGTTTTTTCCGCATAAGATTCATTGATATGGGCCGGGTTCAGATCGCCGGTCACTCCGGCATACAGGTACACATCCGATTCCGACACGGTTTTTGAGAATTCTGCCGAATCCCCGACCTGAATTTCACTGATGGTTTTTCCGATCATGGGGCCTCCTTTGGCGCTGCGTATTCGTTAAAACCACATGCGATGGCTGAAAACATCCTGTTCCAGATCCTTCTTGTCTTCTTGCAGACTCAGGTACATGGAGGCGTTCTGGATGGCGATGCCGCCCTGGCTGGCCAGGGCCTCCACCAGAATGATCATGTCTTCGGGAAAATCCCGCTCCGTCTCGCTGCACAGCCGCATGACCCCGATGACCTCTTCCCCGACCCTGAGGGGAACGCAGAGCATGGAAACGATCCCCTCCTTCTTCATGGCCTCCTGATATTGAACCCGTCGATCGGTCTGAGCATTTTGGATCACCACCGTTTCGCCGTCCAGAGCGCCGCTCACGCTCTTGTCTTTGCTGACCGGCCCCTTGTTGAGAAAGTCCTCGCTCAACCCATAGGTGGCCACCAGGTCGAGGGTGCCGGAATCTTTGTTCAGAAGACGAATATTGACCCCTTTCATGCCGAAGGTTTCGGCCAGGTCGGCGGTCAGGATGTGAAGGATCTTCTGAATATCCAGGCTTGAATTGATGCTGTCGGCCAGGTCGTGAAACAGCAGGGCGTTTTTGCGCATCCTTTCCACCAGCCGGGCATTTTGAATGGCGATGCCGCCCTGCTCCGCCAAAGCGCTCAGAAATTCGATCTCATCCTCTGAAAACTCCCGAGCCTCGGCGGTATACAGCGACAATACCCCGATCGGCTTGGCCTCCACCATCACCGGCACCACCAGAATGGAGGCAATCCCCTCCGATTTTTTGGCTTCCTTATTTTCCACCCGGGGATCCGAAGCGATATCGTCGAAAACGAGGTACCCCTTTTTGACCAGTTCGTCCACCATAGCCTTGCCCCGATAGGGATCGGAGTGGAGATAATTATCGGAAAGCCCTTTCTGGTAGGCAGGAGAGAACATATCCTCTTTCTGGGGATCGGCCAGAAAGATGCACGCGGCCTTTCCGTTCATGGTATCGATGGCGCTTTGAACAATAAGATCCAGCAGTTCATCCCGGTTCAATGTCGATCCGAATGCCTTACTGATCATACAGAACGTCTTGAAGTAGTCCTTTCTATCGGTCATCTTTCCTCTCCTTGTCGAACAGCATTCGATGGGTCCTTTTTAATAGCGCAGAAATCCGCAGGATCGGCGGTCTCCTCTTCTATTGTTTTTTGGTGCTTTTTCCGGTGGACCGGGTCGGGTTGGTTTTGCCTTTCTTTGCCTTGGCCTTTTGGGCCGGCGCTGCGGCAGAGGTAGTCTTTTCGGCGGTAGTTCGGGTGGGCGGGGTCTTCTTTTTTCGGCTTCGGGTCGCCTTCTTGGGGGTACCTTCACGTTCCCTGAGCCAGGCGACGATTTTGGGCGCAAACAGCCGCTGGCACTTGGAGCTGACATAAATGCCGATATGCCCGGTATCGAGGCAGATATCCTCTTTGTCTTTGCTGCCCACCTTTTTGGTCAGATGTTCGCAGGCCTCGGGCGGCACCAGATGATCGAATTTTCCGTAAATATTCAGCAGCGGCATGGTGATTTTTTTAAGATCCACCCGCTTGCCGTCCAGTTCCAGCTTGTTCTGGATCAGCAGATTTTTTTGATAGCAATCCGTGATGAACTGGCGGAAGGTGGCCCCGGGCACATCCGGACTGTCGAAGATCCACTTCTCCATTCGGACGAAATTTTCAACAAAATCCTTGTTATCGATATGCTCGAAAAAACCGACATACTTGTCGATGATGAGACGAGCCGGATTGAGCAGCAGAAATCCCAGGTTCATCAGGTCGCCGGGCATGTTTCCGTAGGCGCTGCCCATATCGTAGGCATGGGTGTTTCGCATCCAGATGTGAAGCAGACCGGTGTCGGTGTCGAAATTGGTGGGGGTGACGGTGGTGACCAGGTTTTTGATCTTTTCAGGGTGCAGCGCCGAATACATCACCGAAAAAGCGCCGCCCATGCAGATGCCCATGAGATTCAGGTGGGGGAGATCGTGCTTGTCCAGAATGAAATCGACCACATTGTCCATATACATGTTGACGTGGTCATCGATGGTCAGGAACTGGTCCTTTCGGGTGGGATACCCCCAATCGATCATGTAGACCTCGATTCCGTTGTCCAGAAAGGTCTGAATGACGCTTCGGCCCGGCTGGAGGTCGAGCATGGTCTCGCGATTGATCAGGGCATAGACGATCAGAAGCGGATACTTATGCTCCACCTTTTCCGGCTTGTAATACTTGACCCGCATTCGATCCTCTTCATAGACCACCTCGAAAGGGGTGGTGGAGAGACTGGTCTCCAGGGGACCCAGCAGCACCTCCGAGGCTTTTTGGGCCCGGCTTTTGGCCTGTTCGGTGCTCTCGGTCAGTTTTTTAAGAATCAGATCAACGGCGATTTTGGGTTCGCTCATATGCCTCCTCCTTTCCGTAAACCGTTACCCCTTCTTGGGGGAAGGCCGGCCGTCCGCTTGCTTGGAAAGCGCCCTCACCTTCTTTTTCAGGTGATAGATTTCTTTATAAAGTTCATCCATCTCCCGATTGGTGGGAATGGGCAGCCGTTGCAGCAGGTCGCAGACAAACGCCTCTTTTGCGTCCCGGTACTGGACCAGGGAACTGATGGTCTTGTCCATCACCTGGGTGTACTCCGGGGACTTGAGCAGGGTCATGTAGTGGCCTTCGAGTATCTTGAGCCACATTTTGTAATACTGGTTGAAGTCGTCATGGATTTCGCCCGCTTCGGCCATCTCCTCGATCTTTTCCTGCATCACCGCGGCAGTCTTCTCGATCGGCACATAAAACATGTAGAGAAATTCGCTGAGAGAGGTCTGAAACAGGTTGTGCTTGTCCAAAAAATCATTGAACCGTTCCTGGTAGAATCGGGTCAGCCCCAGGGAAGGGACTTTCAGGAATTTCTGGAATTCTTTTTCATAGAGCTCCCGTATCGCCCGAAAGGTGTCCTGGTCGATGTCTTCGAAATTATAGGCCTTGCCCTGCTGCCCCATCTTGACCGACCGCTCCATGAACTGTTTATGAAGTTCGTGGTAGCCTTCCAGGGCCTGCTTCATCATCACCATGGCCAGATCCGGAACCGAATCCATCCCCTTCATCAGGGCGTCTATATTTTCCGGCTTGCTGAGGGTTTTCAACAGCGACTGAAAAATCTTGCCGCCGGCTTCAAAACTTTTCCGGGCTTGGCGGGTCGGTCCTTTTTTCGCCTTTTCCCCGGCATCGGCGAACCCGGGAAAGCCGAACGGTGTAAATGCTTCCGGTTGAACGGTAGCCATGTTCTGCCAGAAATCCATAGCCGATTTCATCCAAAACGAAAACATTTCCTCCGGGGTCGTTTGATGCTTGTCATCCATAAGCTGCTCCGTTTCCTCCCGAATGATGGTCTCTTCACACCCTATCGCACTGGATTTTCAGGTTTAACCACACCATAACGCAGAGGAGGATCAAAGACAAGCCATAAAACGGAATACCTTCATTTATTTTTCTCTTTTTCAGATGCGGTATGATCCCAAAAATAATGAAAGGGAGTCATTTTCTTAACGTTGTTTTCAGTTTTCTTGGACAGGTCCATCCCCATTTCCAAATAGGACGTGAACTGCTCCTCCATGTTCTTCTTGTAATACAGGTAGCTGTCGATGATCCGTTCCAGATATTTTTCGAAAAAATCATTGAGGGCGTCTTCGCCGAAACGGATGATCAAATGGAGAAGCGAGACCGGCAAGAGCGCATTGTTCTTTTTGGCACGTTCCATCATGATCTGACTCAGAACAAAGGCGGTGACATCCTGGTTGGTTTTCAGATCGATCACTTCGACCTGAACCCCCTCCTTGATCATTTTCGCCACGTCCTCAAGGGTGACATAGGCGCTTTGTTCCGTGTCGTACAACCGCCGGTTCGGGTATTTCTTTAAAACCTTTTTATGGTCCATTTTTTTATTCCCAAGGCAAAATAGTGACTGTGACACATTGCAACAAATTTCATGGTTTTTGATTTCAAATAGATGGAGATTTTATATGGGGAACACTCACAAGTCAAGGTTTTTAAAAGCCCAATGGACCGATTCAGGGTTCCCGGGGCGTTATTGTGCAATGCAATATTTTTTGCTTGACAAAACTCTTGAAATCGCTATTATACCATTCAGCACATCGAACACGAGTGCATCGTTTTTTTATTGAACACCACACAAGGGAGGGCAAATCATGGAGCAAGGCAAAATCGCCAAACAGATGCTGTCGTATCAGAAGAGTCTTTTCGAAAGTTCTTTCAATGCCGTCTGCGCGGTCCAGGATCAAACCGAGCAAATGACCAAAACTTTCATCGAGCAGATGCCCTGGATGCCCGAAGAAGGCAAACAGACCCTGAAACAATCGATGGACACCTACAAAAAAGCCCGAGACAATTTCAAAAAATCGGTTGAAGACGGCTACGCCCAGCTGGAAAAACTATTCGAAGGAAAATAGACCCTTTCGACCGCCCATGCGCCTGTCGGAATACCAAACCGTACACACCCCAATCCATAGAAAGAGGAAAATAACCAAATGGACCAGAAAATGATGTTCAAGCAGATGCTCGCCTTTCAGAAGACCACCTTCGACAACTCCTTCAACGCCATGGCCGCCATGCAGGAGCAGGGCGAAAAAATGGTCAACACCTTCCTGGAACAGGCCGAATGGCTGCCGGAAGAAGGAAAAAAGGCGGTCGCCAATTGGATCAACGCCTATAAAGAGGGACGAACCAAATACCGGGAAGCGGTGGAAAAAAATTTTGAGAAGGTGGAAGAATATTTCTCTGTTTCCGAGGCGAAGTCCCAGTAATTGCGGTCGGTTTTAACCTGCGCATCTTTTCAACCCGGCGTTGGGCAAAGGGCGGCACGCCCGGTATCCTCATCAGCCGGGTTGACAAAGCAGGGGATCTACACGAAAATATTTTCTGCAATAAGGTTCGCCAAGAAAAAACTTACACCCTATACCTTATTGAAAAAAGCAAAAAACAGATCGAAAATAGGGGTAAGTTGAACGAAAGACCCCGGCTGAAAAGCCGGAGGATCTTCATACTAATTTCCGGGATCAGCATTCACCCGGATTTCGGAGGTACAGTAAGATGCCGACTTTAAAGGAATCTCAAGAAAACTGCCGGCCCGAGGATCTCTTTGAAAAAATGATGACCCCGGCCCAGGCCTTTGCGAACCATTTACAAGCCACTCAAAATTACTGTGCCGGTTTTACCAAATACCTCAACGAATTCTTGACGCCTTTCGTCATTTCCAGCAACTATTTCAGTGAAGTCGAACGAGAGCGGTTGATGAGTCGTTCTCCGCTGGAAAGCTTCCTGTCCTATCTGGGATTATGGACATTCAACCTGGATCTCACCAACAAGGCCGCCATGGCCAGCATGCGGGTGGTGAGTGAATACGCCAAAAAGGAAATGCCCAACGCGGTGGAGGCGATGCTCAATACCTGGTTCGACACCGAAGGCGAAAATATCGAAGAATTTTCAGCCCGCCAGGCCAAAATGATGGAGATGGTGACCCAGACATTCCCCCAGGCCGTTCAAGAGGCGGAGGCGGATTTCGGGTTTCATTTCGAACGCGGACGGGACATCAAATTCGCCGAAACCGACCGGTTCATTCTCTATCAGGTCATGCCCACCGACAAAAATATCGAGGTGCGGGAAGACGGCAAACCGGTGTTGATTCTTCCCCCTTTCGTATTGGGGGCCAACATCCTGGCGTTTCTGCCCGAGGAGAACCGAAGCTATACCCATGCCTTCGCCAACCAGGGCATTCCAACCTATATTCGAATTCTCAAAGATATCTCCATCACCCCGGCGCTTCAGACCATGACCGGAGAAGATGACGCCCTCGATACCAAATTCTTCTGCGAAAAGATCAAGGCGCGCCATGGCAAACCGGTGACCCTTAACGGATACTGCCAGGGCGGTTTTTCCGCAGTCTGCGATCTGCTCTCCGGCGAGCTGGACGGCCTGGTGGATGCGCTGATCACCTGCGTCTCCCCTATGGACGGGACCCGCAGCATCGGCCTGAAAGAATTTCTAAGCGATCTGCCGCCGCGCTTCAACGATCTGCTCTACGGCACCAAAACCCTTCCCAGCGGCAACAAAGTCGGCGACGGACTCTTGATGGGATGGGTCTACAAACTCAAATCCATCGAGGTGGAGGCGCCCATGGTCGCCTTCTTTCGAGACATGATGATGTTCCGGCCCCGGAAGGGCCGACTGCTCAAAATCAGCAAAACCGCGGCCGCCCTCAATTACTGGCTCCAGAATGAGCGGAGCGATCTGCCCCTGGGCATCACCGAAATGAGCTTCGCCTCCTATACCACTCCGATCACGGAGGACGGCACATTGCCCATTAAACTCTTCGGTCGGGAACTTAATTTTAAACGGCTCCCGGAAAAAGGGATCCAATGGCTCATCTGCTACGGAGAGCGGGACGATCTGGTGGAAAAGAGCACCGCCCTGGCGCCCCTCGATTATATCGATGCAGAGGTATCGCCGTTTCCCAAGGGACACGTGGCCATCGCCACCTCCTGGTCGGACCCCGCCTCGGCGTGCGCCCTTCACACCCGATTCGGAGAGAAAAATGTTCGCGGTCCGGTACGGTTCCAGTTGGATATAGATCAAGAAGGCGCTGAAAGCCGGACAAAAACAAAAACGACAGCCAAACCCAAAAAAAAGGCCGATACCAAAAAGGGGGCGTCCAAGAATCAGAAGGGTTCATCCGAATCCTCCGTTAAAACACCGGCTGCTTAAAGATCCCGTTTTCGGGTCGAGACAAAATTATGGATGAAAAATTTCTAGAATTATGGGGAAATATGCTGATCAATGCGGCCCGGGGCAAAAAACAGTCCAAAGATTTTTTCAACTGGCTGCAGACCGGATTCCCCGGCCTTATGGGGGAGAACCGGAACCGAACCGCCGATGCCGGGTTGGAAGATCTCAATGCCGCTTTCAAACAGATCTACGGGCTGAACAAGCTCCCCGAGCAGAGCGAGGAATACAAAAAATTATCCGACAAGGCCTTGAAGGATTTCAAACAATCCTTTAAAGACTACCTGGCCGTGATGGGGTTCGTCTCCAGCGAAGAACACCTGGCCCTGGTCGAAAAATATGAAAAACTCAAGGCCAAGTGTCAGGATCAGGAAGAGACGATCAAACATCAGCAGATGCTTCTCAATGCAAAAGGAGCCGTGGATGCTTCTGAAATGATGTCCCCCCTTCAAGACATGGTCAAAAAACAGGGAGAAGTTTTTCAGCAGATGATGAAGGATTTCGGCCAATACCTCGGAGGCCCGCAAAACGCTTCCGATACACAACCACCCGAGAGGAAAAAAAAAGATGATAGAGATGGATCAGAACCAGATCGTTAAGCAGATGACCGATTTCCAGAAAACCGCCATGAACACCTCTTTCAATGCCATGGAGGTATTTCAATCCCGCACCGAAAAGATGATGCGGATGTTCTGGGATCAGGCCGCATGGGCATCGGACAAGTCGGGCAATATGCTGCTCGACTGGACCAAAGCCTGGGAGGCGGGCTGTGACACCCTCCAAAAAACCATGGAAACCAATTGCGCCCGGTTCGGCAAATTCGATCTGATGCCCAAATAAGAGTCGCCCTCCGTTCAGTACCTGAAAGCGAGCCTGAGAAGGCTCGCTTTTTTTTATGCATTCAGGCGATGCCGCAGTCGGGTATACCGCTGCCGGGTCCGGTCGTTTTTCACCGCGATGGCCAGGGCTTTTCGGGTACCCACCAGCACCACCAGCTCCCGTCCCCGGGTCACGGCGGTATAGATCAGGTTCCGCTGCAGCAGCATATAATGCTGAATCAGCACCGGCATCACCACCACCGGGTATTCCGATCCCTGGGCCTTGTGGACCGACACCGCATAGGCCAGTACCACCTCGTCCAGATCCGAGTACTCGTAGATCAGGTCCCGGCCGTCATACCGGATCACCACCTCCTGCAGGTCGGCAAGGATGCGAATGATCCGGCCGATGTCTCCGTTGAAGACTTCCTTTTCATAGTTGTTCCGGATCTGCATCACCTTGTCCCCGACCCGGTAAGTGCGATGCCCCCGGACCACCGCCTCTCCTTCCGGATTGAGGGCCCCCTGAAGTTCGGCATTGAGATTGCCCGCGCCTACCCGCCCCTTGTGCATGGGGGTCAGCACCTGAACATCATCCACCGGGTCATACCCGAAACGGCGGGGAATCCGTTCTCCGACCAGCCGCAGCAGGATGTCCAGGACCGCCTCGGGCTCCTCCTTCTGAATGAAAAAAAAGTCGTTTTCCGGAGAATTGACGTCGTACACCGGCATACGGCCGCGGTTGATCCGGTGGGCATTGACGATGATCCGGCTTTCCCGGGCCTGGCGGAAGATCTCGGTAAGGGCGGCCACAGGCACCGCGCCGGAGGCGATGATGTCCTCCAGCACATTCCCCGCCCCTACCGAGGGAAGCTGATTCACATCCCCCACCAGAATCAGAGAGGCGACCGCCGGAACCGCTTTGAGCAGATGGTGCATCAGCACCGTGTCGATCATGGAGGCTTCGTCCACGATCAGCACATCGCAGTCCAGGGGATGCTCATAATTCTTCTCAAAGGCCCCCTTGGCCGGGCTGAATTCGAGAAGCCGGTGGATGGTGCGGGCCGGGTGCCCGGTGGTCTCGCTCATCCGCTTGGCGGCCCGCCCGGTGGGGGCCGCCAGAAAGACCTTGGCCTCCATGGCCGAGAGGATCTTGAGGATGGCATTGATGATGGTGGTTTTGCCGGTGCCGGGACCGCCGGTGATCACCATCACCTTTTGGGCCAGGGCGCTTCGGACCGCGCCGGCCTGATGTTCGGCCAGCCGAATGGCCAGCCGTTTCTGGACCCGGGAAAGGGCCGCCTCGGGATCCGGATGGGACAATCCGGCCGGCACATTGAGCAGGATCTTGAGCCGGCGGGCGATCCCCACCTCGCAGACATGAAACTGAGTCAGGTAGACCGCCTTGTGGTCGGGCACAAAGGCATCCAGATCCTGGTTCAGGTCTTCGATGCGAATCTTCTTGTCCGATTCAATCCGTCCGAAGGCATCCTCCAGAATGCTTCGCTCCACATCCAGAATCTCCCGGCATTTCTGAATCAGCGGGATGTAGGGGTAGTAGACATGTCCTTCTTCGGCCAACTGGTTCAGCACATACAGAATGCCCGCCTCGGCCCGCAGCGGGGAATCTTTCGCAAACCCGAGTTTTTCGGCGATCCGGTCGGCGGTGACGAAGCCGATTCCGAAAATATCGGTGGCCAGCCGGTAGGGATTTTCCCGAACCACCTCGATGGACCGTTCGGCGTATTGTTTGAAGATCTTGGTGGCATATCCGGAGCTGACCCCGTGGCTCTGAAGGAAGAGCATCACCTCCCGAATCTCCTTCTGATCCTGCCAGGCCCGGCTGATCATGGCGATCCGTTTGGCGCCGATCCCCTCCACCGCGGTCAGATGATCGATGTTTTCTTCGATGACATCCAGCGTCTTTTCACCGAATTTTCTCACGATTCGTTCGGCGATTCTCGGCCCCACTCCCTTGATGAGCCCGGAGCCGAGGTATTTTCGAATGCCGTAGACCGTCGCCGGCACCGAGGTCCGGTAGGAGGTCAGCTTGAACTGTTCCCCGTACCGGGGGTGGTTGGCCCACTCCCCCTTCATGGCGATGATTTCTCCGGGCATGGGCGACATCAGATTGCCCACCACCGTCACCAGATCCCGGCGCCCCCTGATCTTCACCTTGGCGACGGTGTACCCGTTCTCCTCGTTGGTATAGGTGATCCGTTCGATTTGACCGTGAAGGTCCTCCAGCATGAGTGTCGACCCCTTTCGCCTCTCACGGCGGTGATGCCGCGCGCTGTTCCTGCTAATTGGGAGTTATCATTTAAAAATCGCATCTACAATCTCATCGTTCGGCGATAAAAAGCAATCGGTTTTCGCACTTTATTTCCGCTGATCACAAAGGAAAATGGGGCCGGCTGCCGGGTGCGCTGAAAGAAACCGGGGCGTCTCTTTGTCCGCATCGAAAATGGCTTGATTTTTCTCGATAAACCGCATATACCAAAGGGCATGCTGACTGAACTCGAACAGAAGGTGGTGGCGTCTCTTCAGGGCGATATCCCCATTTCAGAACGGCCGTTTCTTGAAATCGCCCGAAAACTGGAGATCGAAGAAGAGACGTTGCTAAATATATTGAAGAACTTGCGAGACCGGGGAATCATCCGTCGGTTCGGCGCCACGCTTCGCCACCAGAAATCGGGTTTCCGGGCCAATGCCATGGTGGCCTGGCAGGTGGATGAAAAGCGGATCGAAAAGGTGGGGCGTACCATGGCCTCTTTCAGCGAAGTCACCCACTGCTATCGGCGGGACCCCA
This sequence comes from Desulfococcaceae bacterium, assembly GCA_046541495.1. Taxonomy (GTDB): domain Bacteria; phylum Desulfobacterota; class Desulfobacteria; order Desulfobacterales; family Desulfococcaceae; genus JAABSQ01. The sequence goes on along the minus strand of JBKHDE010000035.1, from coordinate 15,698 downwards.
ATCCCCTGTGGCCGTTCAATCTCTATACCATGATCCACGCCAGAGACGAAGCCACCTGTCGCGCGATCGCCCGCCGACTCTCCCTGGAATCGGGGGTCGACGCCTACCAGCTGCTTTTCAGCCGACATGAGCTGAAAAAGACCTCGATGCAGTATTTTCCGGAGGCGGATACCGACTGATCCGGCCACCTGTTTGAAACCTCGCTCCGCCCCCCGCATTCTCCTGGTCAACCCGTGGATTCACGATTTTGCGGCCTATGATTTCTGGGCCAGACCCCTGGGTCTGCTCACCATTGCAGCCGTCCTGCGGGAGCATGGAATAGAAGTCGACTACCTCGATTGCCTGGACCGGTTCCACCCGAAAGCGCCGCCCTTAAATCCGAAGGCCCGACACGGCCGAGGTCCGTATCTTAAAACCCGCATTCCCCGCCCGGACGGGTTGACGGACATTCCCCGGCACTTCTGCCGCTACGGCATCGACCCGGCATGGTTTACGGAAGATCTGCAGGCCGTTCCCGAACCGGATCTGATTCTGGTCACCTCCCTGATGACCTACTGGTATCCCGGGGTTCAGGAGACGATTCAGCTGCTTCGGCAGGTCTATCCCGAAGCACCCATCCTTCTGGGCGGGATCTATGCCACCCTCTGCCGGGACCACGCCGAGACGGTATCCGGCGCCGATCGGGTGATCCCCGGAAACGATATCCTGAACATCCTGGATCTGATCGCATTTTACACCGGGTATTCCATCAAGCCGCGGTTCGATTCCAAGAACCCGGACGCCTGGCCCGATCCCGCCCTGGATCTCCAGCACACCACTCCCTTTGCGCCGCTGCTGACCTCCCGGGGATGCCCGTTCGCCTGCGCCTACTGCGCCTCCCGATTTCTGGAGCCGAAACGGCGGATCCGCTCTCCTGAAAGGGTGATGGCCGAGATCCGCCACTGGCATGAGGACTATGGAGTCCAGGATTTCGTCTTCTATGACGACGCCCTGCTGGTGCATCCGGATCACCACATCATTCCGCTGCTGAAGGCGGTGATCGATTCGGGAATGGGCATCCGTTTTCACACCCCCAATGCGGTACACATTCGGGAAGTCAGCGGGGAACTGGCCGACCTGATGCGGACGGCGGGTTTCGAAACCCTCCGTCTCGGACTGGAGACAGCGGCATTCGAGGAAGGAAGCCGCCTGGATCGAAAGGTGACCGAAGCGGAGTTCAAAAAGGCGATCGGGCGCCTCTTGGATGCGGGGTTTGATGCCGGGGCGGTCGGCGCCTATCTGCTGGCCGGGTTGCCCGACCAGACCCTGAATGCGGTGGCCCACTCGATTGGAATCGTCCGCGAGAGCGGGGTCACGCCGGTGCCGGCCTATTACACCCCCATCCCCCATACCGATCTGTGGGACCGGGCCCGGGCGGTCTCCCGGTATGACCTGGCCGCAGACCCGGTCTTCACCAACAATGCCCTTCTGCCCTGCTGGCCCGAATTTTCCTGGGAAATCGTCTCTTACCTGAAAAACCTGGCAAGCGGTTCATCCGAATCGACATAAGGCGGAACCGCGTCGGCCTTCCCGAACCGTTCATCCGGCTCCGGGGAGGGACCCGCGATGGGCGTTTTCGGGGGAAAAAGCCGCTTTCGAAGCGCCAGCCAGTCGTGCAGCTCCTGAATCCGTCGGGAGAGCGCATGTCGGCCGTCGGCGAACACCCCATAGTCTCCGCCCCCGGCCATGGCTGATGCGAATCGAATGGTGTTGGCGTAAAACAGCCAGGTATCGCTCCAGAGCCGCTCCACGGATTCGTCAAAGGGGCTTTCCCCCCGGTCCAAGCCTTCTGCGAACCCCCGATTCCAGATCTCGGACATGATTCGGGTTCCGGTCCGCACCCGGGCGTTGGTTTCCCGAATGGTATGTTCAAACCGGCGCCAGTGGCCCTCCACCCAGGGGGTGCTGTGGCAGCTCAGGCAGACCGCCTGCATGGTCTGAGTTCGGCGCTCCTGCTCGGCCCCGTCGATCAGGTATTCCGAGGCGTACCCGCCGTCGAAATCGGTGGGAAGGGGGTTGCCTTCCCGGTTGCGGATTCGGGTGGTATCCGGCGACTGGGGGTGGGGGTGGGCGTAGATGAGGCCGAAAATCCGCCAGGGAAGGCGCTCCTTCATGGCATGGGTCCGCTCGGCCACCGTCACCCCGTCGGTGTTGATCAGCAGGCTGATGTGGCAGGCGGCGCAGGTAGGTGCGTTGAAATCTTTGCCCACGGCCCAGGGCACGGTGGAAAACTCCCAGTCTTGGCCCTGACTGGAATAGATGGCGCCGTGCTTGCTGGCGCTGTATACCTTGTAAGCGGGCACATCCGGCCCCACATGGCACTCTTTGCAGGTGTGGGGTCGACGGGCGACTTCGATGGCAAAGGCGTGGCGGGTGTGGCAGGCGGCGCAGGAACCCCGGGTGCCGTCCAGGTTGACCCGGCCGACCCCCTGGTTGGGCCATCCCGCGATTCTGGGGAAGGTCATTTCACCCATGACCGTCTCCCGCCGGTTCAACCCCTGAAAACGCAAACGGGTGCCGTGGCAATAGTAACAGGCCTCGGCCCGGGTTTCCGAGGCCGATTCCCGAAAGTCCAGCTTCCCCTCATGAAAATCCGGCATGCCGATAATGGCCTGCTGAAGATCCTGAAAAACCGGATTGTCGGTCAGATTCTTTCGGGCGTGGGACATGATGTTCTCTTCGTACTGGTCGGCCTCCACCGGGTGACAGACCGCGCAGTCTCCGGGACTGACCACCACATGGACCGCCGCGCCGTTGTGCTCGAAGGTGTCGGCATGGGCGTCCGGCCTCAGGGTATGGCATTCGGCGCATCCCACCGAGGTCTTTTTCAGCCGCTCGGGTATCGTTTCCGCCGAAATCCGGCTGGCCCGGCCCTTGATGGCCATCCCCTCGGCCGGGCTGACCCGGGCATGTCGGCTCTTCTGCCATTCCTCCACGATCCCCGGATGAAGGGAGGAATGGCATCCCAGGCAGGCTTCGGTGGCCTCGCTCACCGGGGCCCGCCCGTTTTGGGCAAAAGCCGGTGACCCGGCGCATAACAACCAGAAGATCAGAAAAATCCTCATTTTCCCACCACCCGCCGGGTTCGGACCGGCATCGACGTCGCCTGGGTTTGTACCGGCGCTGAGGCCGGTCTGGAAACGGCCCGATCGAGGTTCTCTTCAAACCGGATGTGGACCGAGTAATCCTCCTCCCGGCGGTGGGTCACCCCGATGACCGTGCCGATCCGCCGGATTTGAATGCGGGGCTTTTCCGGCGGGATTTCCCAACTCAATTGAAGGGCTTGCAATAGCGGTTTGGGGATTTCAAACTGCATGCCCAGCTTGCGGCCCAAGAGCAGGCTGACTTTCTTGGGATTGGCGGCCTTGATTAAAAAGGACAACCCGCCCCGGGAAATATCCAACAGTCCGCCTCGAAAGGTTTTCCCGGTCGGCTTCCCGTCCGGCGACAACAGGTGAATAGATGCGATCCCGGTGAGATCGGCCCGTTTCTGCTGCCGTCGATCCATTCCCTTATCCTTTAAGATCTCGTGTAATCTCCCCTGCCGAAGGCAATAGTCGTGGAGCTTGGATTCCAGAGCAGGAAACTTCCGGCTCCATTTTTCCAGGACCTTCTTTTCGATAAAATTGACTTTGGTCAGTGAAAGCGCCACCAGGGAGGTGGTGCAGACCGAAAATGAAAAAAAAGTATCCTCCCCCACGATATCTCCTTTGCCGATTGTTTTGATCAAAATCTCCCGTTCTCCCCGGCTGAACCCCTGCCGAAGCTGGCCCTGCCGAATAAAAATCAGGCGATCGTTGCGGGACCCCTGCTGAAACACCGGCTCATCCGCCTCGTAAAGCCCCTCTTCCATGGCGTAATAGAGGCCGTCCGCCTCCTCGGGGGTGAGGCTGTCGTAAAGATTGGACCAGATCTCCAGGTGGTCCGGCTCGATATCGCCGGCATCGCTTTTCATGGCCTCGATGATCTCCCCCGCGCGGATGATTTCGGTGAGGGCCATGGCATCGGTGTCGATCAGCTGCTGGCGAAGGGCCTCGGCCTCTTTAAACTCCTTTTTGCGGGCATGCGCCACGATGGCTTTGTACAAAAGGGAGACGGCGGTCTCCTCGATGGTGTCGTTGTTTCGCTTTACGGTCTTGTCCGAAGGGGTGGAAGGCAGCGAAAAATCGATGGCCTGAACCCCGGCCTCCGATTCCGGTAAAGGCGCCTCCGCCGGTGAGGTTTGGTTTTTGAGGCCTTGAGGCTTGACAGGGGAAACAGCCGGCAGAATTGGAGCGGACCGGCTTTCCGCCCCGATACGGGTTTTTTTGAAGCCCTCATCCTGGAACTCTTTTTTGCGCAGCTGGGCATTGTGGATACGGATCAACGCGGTGGAAGCCGCCTCTCGAATCGGCTCCGGATAGCTCTTGATCCCCAACAGGCTTTTTTGCTCCGCAACGGCCCGCAGCACCGGAACCGCCTTTTCAGACCCGATCCGCCCCAGAGCGGAACAGATCTTTTCCTTGAGTTTTTCATCCGCCTTTTTGGAGAAGAAAGATTTCGATTCAAACATCTCCAGCAGCCGATCCACGGCATTCTCGTACTCCAGGGCTCCGAGCATGTCCACGATACTGATCTTGAGCCGCTCCTCCGCATCCCCGAGGGCGGCCAGCAGGGTCGGCCCTCTGAACTTTCCGCCGATGTTGTAAATGCTGTTGACCGCCTCCCGCTGAACCCGAAAGTCTTCATGTTTCAGGTAGGGCTGCAAAACCGCCACCTCCTTTTCGGCGCCGACCTTGCCCAGCATCAGGATCAGATTGCGCAGGTAATACCAGGGCCCCGACTCCCGAATCTTTTTCACCAGCATCGGGACGGCGGTCTCCCCCATTTCCGAGACCAGGTTGAGAATGCGGACCCGTTCGGCCATGTCCCGGCTTTCCTGAAGAATATCCAGCAGCCGTTCAATGGCGATCCCGCCCAACTGAATCAGCCCCCGGACCGCCTGTTTTCGGCGCTCCTCCACCGATGATTGAAGTTCCTGAAGCAGCATATCCAGAACCCCCTCGGTGGCGATATCCCGAAGCGCCGCTTCGGCCATTCGGCGGATGCCCTCGTCCCGGTCTTTTTCTCCGTACTGCATCCGGTTGAAGGTTTCCAGAATGGCATTGCATTCGAGAAGGCTTCGGTCTTCGATCAACTTCTGGGCGAGTTCCTCAAGCTGAGTGGCGATTCCCTTGTAGGCGAGGGTGGGGGGGCCGGTCTCCATCTTCATCCATTGAAGCAGATCGGGAAGGATTTTCACCATCACCTCATCCCGGCCCTCGGACAGCAGCATGCGGCCGATAAACGAGAGGGTCAGGGACACCGATTTGCGGATTTCAGGATCATCATGGCAGAGTTTCTGGCTCAATTTCTGAAGAATGGCGACGGCAACCTCGCCCTTTCCCGCCTTGAAAAGCCGGCCGATGTACTCGGGGAGCGCCTCCATCACCTGTTCTTTTAAAAAAGGAGACTCCTCTCCTTGAAGGATGCTGTGAAGGGCGGCCTTCAGCTCCGCCTCCCGCTGCCGCATTCGCCGTCTTTCTTCTTCCATTCGGCGCTGAATGCGATCCGCCAGTCGGCCCCCTTTTCCGGAGCGCATCATAAAGGAGTAGGCCTGGTCGGCGGCTTTCTGTTTTGGTGTCGCCGCATTGGGATTTTCCCGCTTGACCACGGCCTTTCCGTCGATCTGTTTGAGCTTGGCGGCCAACCGCTCGAATTTGTCGTCATCCAGGACATCGATGACATGGTCGAAGAACCGATTGCTGAACATTCCCTCGATGTTCTGGCTCAGCACCAGCACCAGCATATCGTCTTCCAACCCGGCGATGGAGCGGGCCAGCTCCCGGGAGACCTTTTCTTTATTGGATCCATCCGAGATCTCCTCGATCGTCTGAATCATATGCAGGACGATTTCGGAGAGTTTCTCATAGGATTTCCATTCCTTTCGCCGCATCACATAGGCCAGTCCCGCCTGGAACACCTGATGGATCCACCGGGGGTCCCGAGCCAATTCTTTGATCCGCTGAAGGTCCTCGGCGGGCAAGGCCTGATCGCCGGTCAAAAAACGGATGATTTCGCCATCTTTGATGTCCAGCCCGGCCACGATCTGCTGGTCCCGGTCCACCACCACATAAACCTTGTGATCGATGATGATGTTGGGCAGCTTTTCCCGTTCCAGGGCGCCCTTCAATCCTTTTTCTTTCTCGATTTCCTCGGGATTTTTGCTGACAATGTTTAGAAAGGTCTTAACTTCCGGTTTGGTCAATCGCTTTTCAAAAGAGACACTTCTAATTCCAAATTTGCTCAACAGCTCCAGAAAGGCCCGGGCATGGGGGTACCGCCGCTGGTCCTGTTCGCTGAAAAAACGGCCGCAGATGATATAATTTGGGCCGGATTCGGCATAGACGACCGAATTTTCGTGCTTCAAAATATCGGTCATGACCTGATACACCCGATTGACGGAATTCCGGATGATGGCGGCGGAGGGCGGGTAAAGGCGAATGTTGGTCATCGCCACGTTCATGATGGTGATCGCATCGATGGCCTTTTTCTGGGCGTTCATCATTACCATTACATCACCTGCTTTGCGATATGACTGAACCTGGAGAACAATGGATTTGAATATAGAAAATTCTTGCCTATTGTTATATACGCTGACGAAAAAATGTTCAAAGAAAAAATTTTGAATTTTTTTCCTTTCTCGGCCTATGCGAAAAGATATTTTATTTTTTTCCCAAAAATGATATGAATCAACCATATCCGTCTTTACGGACCATCAGGAATCGGACCCAAACACGACCATGACGGCATATCCAAAAAGAAAAAAAATATTTATAGGAATCGGTGTTTTTTGTGGCCTCATTCTGCTGGTGATCATCGGCGCAGCCCTCTATCTCGGGTCCGCCCCGGGTCAGCGGATGGTCCGGAACCGAATCAACGGGGCGATCCCCGGCGAAATCGCCTGGGATGGACTTCGAATTTCTCCCTTCGGCGGTCGCCTGGAATTAACCGGCGCGGTCGTTTCCGGGCCCGACGGCGCTAAGATTATTTCCGCGGATCGGCTTTTTTTGAATATCTCCACGGCCGCTCTGGCCCGCGGGGTCATATCGATCGAAACGGCGGAACTGGATCGTCCCCGGGTATGGCTGGAGCGCTATGAATCCGGTGATCTCAACCTGGCGCGGGCCTTCACCGAGGCGCGCGCCGAGGGTGAAGCTTCAAAAGAAACCCAAGAAAAAGACGGCTTTTTCGACGATGTCGTCGTGGATGATTTTCACCTGACCGACGGCTTTTTCCAATACCGAATGGATCCCGGCAATGGACAAAAAAATCAAATCACACTCGGGAATATCGATTTTTCGATTCGGGACGGACATTTAAACGAAAAGACCGGCCGGATTCGACTGTCCATGGGAAACGGCGAAATCGAAATGGGGGGTGTACACACCCGGCTTGAACGGTTCCGGGTGGAAACCGCCCTTCAGGACGGGCGATTGACCCCCTTGGAAGTCGATATTCAGACCGACGGCCCTTCCTTGCAGGTCTCCGGCGATGTAAACCGCCTGTTTGCCGAACCCGAGGTGGATCTTCGTCTCGACCTGGATCTCGATCTGGCGGATCTGAATCCCATGCTGCAATTGGATAACGGGCTGTCGGGTCCGCTTCAACTCACATTGACCGCATTCGGCCCTTCGCAAAACCCGAAAGCGATTCTGTCGGTCACCTATGGCGGCGGCGAACTGGCCGGCATTCCTGTGGATCAGGTCGATGTTGAGAGTCGCCTGGAAGACCGGGTGGTTGCGATTGAAAAACTGGCTCTGGCCTCCGTCTTGGGAAAAATCACGGGCGAAGGCGCCATCGACCTGCGAAAAGCCTTTCCGAACGGGTTGCTGAGCGCACCCACCGATATGGATGCCCTCTCCTATCAACTGGGTCTGAAGGGAACCGGCACCGCCTTGAACCGACTTCCCTGGACCGAGGATGTTCTGGCAGGGGACATCCGCACCCGGATCGACCTGGAAGGCAGCGGCATCTCTTCGCAAACATTGACCGCCCGGGCGGACCTCGACCTCTCTTCCGAAAACTTCGCCGTTCAGGACGTCCTCTCCCCGATTCCGGTGAAACTCACGGGAAAGGCGGATTTTGCAGACGGCGCCATCACCCTCACCCCCCTCGATCTCAACACTCGGGAGACCTTGATTCGCTTGAACGGGGATTACGACCTGTCGGCCAACGCCCTGGACATGAATCTGCGGGTGAAAACCCCCGTCCTGGCCCAGATCCTCACCCCGCTTCAGGTGCCGGGTTTTTCCGGAAAGGCGACCCTATCGGCCGATGTCTCCGGACCGGTGGCGCAGCCGGCGGTGGATACCCATCTTCAGAGCGAAAACGTCCGATTTGAGGATATCGCCATCGGCGATGTGTCTCTGAATGCGGTGTTGCAAAAATCCGGCCTCCTTGACATCGCCGGACTGACGGTTCAAAATCAGGGATCACACCTGACCCTCAGCGGCAGCTTGCGTCTCTTCGACAACGGGTTTGCCCATTTCAATCCGGCCATGCCGGCCGAGCTGAATATCGCCTTTCAGGACCTGGAGGCTCGTGATTTCGTGGAAACCATCGATTTCCAAGGAAGCCTGGCCGGCAATCTCGATCTGTCGGGCCGTCTGCTGGCGCCCTCGGCGGATCTTTCACTATCAGGCGATGAACTGGCCTGGGGGGACACTCGAATCGGAGACCTGAATACCGATCTCACCCTCGCCGACGGCACCCTTCACCTGAAGACGGCGCGTCTGGTAAACCGCCGATCCCAGGCCGCGGTTTCCGGGACGGCTCAACTTTTCAACCCTGAAACCATGACACCGCTTGAAAATCCCACCTTCGATCTCGAGCTGGACCGGTCCACCGTTTTCTTATCCGATTTCATGAATGCCGCCTCGGGCGAACTCTTCCTGTCGGCCCGGGCTGAAGGATCGCTTCAGGCCCCCACGGCGACCCTTGCCGTTCGGGGGAAGAATCTGTCCGCCGCCGATACCCGCATCGGAAACCTGGAGGCCGACCTGGCGCTGGCCCGGGGCCTTCTGACCATTCGGGAACTGGCCTTGCGAAATCAACAATCGGCGCTCCGAATCAGCGGCACCGCCCAATTGCTCGATTCGGACACCCTTCAGCCGCTGGAAAACCCGGCCTTTGACATCGCCATCGAGGAAGGCGCCGTTCATCTGGCCGATTTCCGAAAAGATCTTCAGGGAACCCTTACCCTTCAGGGCGGCGCCCGGGGCGACCTCAAAGGTCCCGCGGCCCGGGTGATGCTTCAAGGAGATGATCTTGCGGCCCAGGGCCGCCCCATCGGCGATCTGAAGGCCGAGCTGCGATTCGCCGACGGACGGCTTCGACTGACCCCGTTCAGCCTCGAAAACGGGGATTCCAACCTCAATATCACCGCCACGGCCCAGCTTCTGGACCCGAAGACGCTGACGCCCTTGAAAGATCCCGAATTCGATCTTCAGGTGACCGACGGGGCCCTCTATCTTCAGGATTTCATTGAAGGCATGACCGGCCGTCTGGCCCTGAAAGGAGACCTCGGCGGCAGCTTCAATCATCCTCAGGGAACCATCGCCTTGGCCGGAGAGCAGCTGGATCTCGGGGTGCAGAAATTGGACGAGGTTCAATTGGAATCACGGCTGGACGGGGAAAAGGTCCACATGGAACCCTTTCTCATCGCCATGGCCCCGGGGGAAAACATCCGGACCGACGGATGGATCTCCTTTCAGAAACGGTACGACCTTCGGACGCACACCGACGGCGTCTCCCTGAACCGGATCGGCCCGCTTGAGGACCAGGAATTCGGGAACGGAAAGATCGCTTTCAATATTGCCGGCGAAGGGAGTTTCAAAAAACCTCGACTGGACGGAGAAATCACCCTTTTCGGGGTCCGGATCAATGAACAAAGCCTGGAGGAGCTGAAGCTCGAAATGGAAATTCAGGACCAGGTGGCCCGCATTACCGGAAACCTCAATTTCGATCTCAACGCCGAATACCATCTGGAAAGCAGGGAATTTTCACTCACCGCCTTGTTCAAGGAAACCGATCTGACCCCTTATTTTCGCCTGGCCGGCCGGGATGAAATGACCGGAAGGATCACCGGAAAGCTTGAAGCAACCGGAAATGCCGCCGCTCCGGAGAAGATCCGCGCCTCGACCGACCTTCCCCGGCTGTCGATTTCCATGAAGGGAAGAGAGCTGATGCAAACCCGGGACTTTCGGGCCTCCTTTGAAGAAGGACGGATCACCCTGCCCGAAAACCGTCTGGTACTCCTGGAGGACGGCTATCTCGATCTTCAGGGAAGCGGCAGTCTGGACGGCGGGCTCTCCCTGGCGGCTCAAGGGAACATTCCGGTCCGGGTGGCCGAAGCCTTCGCCCCGGACCTCACCGGTTTTACCGGAGACGTGGGCCTCTCCGCCCGATTGGAAGGGAGCCTGGAAAAACCCGACCTGGAAGCCGATATCGTTCTCAAACAGATCGGCCTGACCGTACCGGAATTGATGCAGAAACTCCATGATCTCAACGGCCGGATCGAGATCACTCAGGAGGCGGTCACCTTGAATGAAATCGAGGGAAAACTGGACGACGGCCGCTTTCGTTTGGCCGGGAACATCGAACTCAAGGATTTCCAGCCGGGCCGGGCTCAGGTCGAATTTTCCGCCCGGACCCTGCCCATCGAGGTTCCCGACACCCTCAACCTTCTCCTCAACACCGACCTGACCCTGGAAGGCGCCCCGGACAAATCCCGCCTGTCGGGAGAGGTGGTCCTCCTCGACGGCCTCTATTACAAGGATGTGAAGCTGAATCTGCTTCAGAAGATCGGCGACATCGGCCAACGAACCCGGCAAACATCGGCCCCTCGGGAAACCGAACCCATCGAGGCGCCGTATTTGAAAAACCTGGCCCTGGATATCACGGTTCAGTCTCGAAATCCACTGATGGTGGACAACAACGTCGCCCTGCTCAGCCTCAAACCGGCACTTCGCATTCAAGGCGGGCTCAACCGGCCCCGGGTGAGCGGACGGGCCGAAATCGCCGAGGGGACCATCTCTTATCAAAACACCGAATTCGATGTCAAAAAGGGGGTCGTCGATTTCGTCAATCCCTATCGAATCGAGCCCACCATCGATGTGGCGGCGGTGTCCGATGTGCGAAAATGGACCATCACCCTTCATATTTCCGGCGCCCCGGACAACCTCAATTTCAAGCTCTCCTCCGACCCGCCCGAGGAGGACGCCGACATCCTCTCCCTGCTGGCTCTGGGCAAGACGACCCGGGAACTGGTCCAAGGCGACGGCGGCGGCTCCCGGTCGCCCAAGGAGCTTCTGGCCGGAATCGTCTCCAACCGGTTCCAGGAGGATATCAAAAAATCCACCGGTCTGGACGTCGAATTCGACTACAAGGAAGGTGAAAACGGAAAAACCGGTGAAGCGGATGAAGAGGACGAGATCCGGGTCACGGTGGGAAAAGAGCTTTCCAGGCGGGTGACCGTCAAGTACGGTGTGGAAAGACGGGGCGGAGAAACGGTCCAGAAAGCCACCACCGAATACAAGCTTCTGGAAAATTTGTTGATGTCCGCCTTTCAGGACACGGAAGGCGATTTCGGCGGTGAACTGCAGTTTCGACTCGAGTTTCGATAATTCCGAAAGGGCGAGAATTCATGGTGCGACAGCGACTTGTCAGGGGAATGATAGCGGTCTTGTTGGGATTCACCGGTCTGTGGGGAAACGACATTTGCGCCCAAACGACGAATGCGTCGGAACCGATCGTTTCCCGCATTCGAATTGAGATACGGGATGCGGCCGGCGATCCGGATCGGTGGCAAGAGATCGCCCGTAGCCTCATATTTCTAAAGGAAGGAGAGCGGTTTTCCGCCGAAAAATTCCAAGCCTCCATCGAAGCCCTCAAATCCTCGAGAATGTTTCAGGAAATCGATATCCCCGACCCGGATTGGAGCCGGTCCCGGATCACCCTCACTTTTCGGCTCAAGCCGTTTGCGAGAATCAAAAATATCGACATCAGCGGCGGTTTTCCCCTTTTTGAAAAGGAAATCCTCAATGTCATGACCCTGTATACCGGCGATGCCTTTGTGCGAAGCAAGCTGGCCCAGCAGGAGGAATCCATCGAGGCGCTCTTTCGAGACGAAGGCTATATCGACCCGAAGATCACGGTCACGGCCGAAAAAGACCCCGAGAACGGCGATTACATCATCCATGTGGATATTACCAAGGGCCCCTACTATCGTGTGGAAACGGTCCGAATCGAGGGCAACGAGGGGTATTCGGAACCCCGCCTCAAGTTCCGCCTGGACACCTGGCAGTCTTCCCTGCTGTTCGACGGCCCCGCCCGGTTTGTGCAAAAAGAACTCCATCAGGACATCGACACCCTGACCGAATTCTACCGCGAGCATAAATACCCGGAAGTCAAAATCAGTCCGACCGTGGATAAGGACCGGCAAAATCGAACCGTGAATGTGACCCTGAATGTCGACGAAGGCCCCCGATACGATATCACCTTCGAAGGCAACCGGGAATTCTGGACCTTCACCCTCAAAAAAGATCTGGTCCTGTTTCAAGAAGGCGCGGCCGACGGCTTCGGCCTCAGAAAAAGCATTCGGAATATTGAAAAACGATACCGGCAAGCCGGATATCTGGACATTCGAATCGACAAGCAGGAGGAGACGATCCAAGAGAACGGGCAACCGGTTCGAAACATCACCTTGAATATCGAGGAAGGGCCCCGCTCCATCGTCGAGAACCTCGACATCTCAGGCAATCAGGCCTTTGACGATGAAAAAATCAAGGAACAGATGGTGACCCTTCCCCCCGGTCTGATCGATGACGGGGAATACGTTCCCGAGGAATTGGAAGAGGATGTTCGTGCCGTCCGGGCCCTTTACCTTCAGGAAGGATATCGGCAGGCCCGGATCGAATCCCGGGTCGACCGGCGCCGGGTGGATCTTCCGGACGGGGAAGCAGACCGAATCCGGGTGGATGTTCGGCTCTCCATCGAGGAGGGGCCGCAAACCATGGTCTCGAAGATCGACATCAACGGGCTCACGGCGGTGCCGAAGGATTCGGCCCGGGATGCCTTGACCATGAAACCGGGAACCCCTTACCGGGAATACCTCCTGGAAGAAGAGCAAAACCGATTGGCCTCCCTGGTCTCCGAGGAGGGATACCCCCATGTGGTGGTGGACCGCCGGGTCGATATTCACAATGACCAGACCCGAGCCGCCATCACCTATTCGGTCTCCGAGGGCCCCTATGTGGACATGGGGAAAATCTTTTACACCGGCAATTTTCGCACCCGCACCCGGGTCTTCGAAAGGGAAATGGAACTGGAACCGGGCGAGCCCTTTTCATTGACCCGGCTGCTGGAATCCCAGCGCAGCATTCGAAACATCAATGCCCTGGAATCGGCTCAGTTTCAGACCTTCGGCCTTGAAGAAAAGGCCGACCGGGTCGATCTTCTGGTGAATGTGGAAGAGCAAAAACCCTATTTTCTGCAATTCGGACTCGGGTACGACACCCGGCGACGGTTTTACGTCAACACGGTGGCGGGAGATCGAAACCTTTTCGGGCTGAACAAAGAGCTGTGGGCCGGTCTGGAGGTGAGCCAGATCGGATATCGGGCCGACCTGGGTCTCATCGAGCCCCGATTCTTCGGCACCCGAATATCGGCCACCGCCGATCTCTTTGCTGAAGAAATCGAGGAATTCAACCAAAATTTCGGCATCCGATCCTTTGGTGCGGCAGTCGGGTTCAACCGGGCGATCTTCAAAAACCTGAGCGCCAATCTCAGCCTTCGGTATGAATTTCGTGAACAGTACCGCACCGATGACTCCCCGATTCCTTCGGGTGAAGAAGACCAGTACGAACCCCGGTCCATTCTGGTCACCACCCCCTCTCTGATCTACAACAGCACCGATTCCTTCACCCGGCCCACCCGGGGCGTCTATTCGTCATTATCGGTCGATATCTCCAAAGGAATCGAAAACTCCCTGGACGATTTTTTCAAATACCGTCTGGAAACCCGCTACTACTATACCCCGGTAAAAAAACTCACCTTCGCCGTTCGGGGCCGCTACGGATACATCGACCCGTTCGGCGCCGACAGCACCATTCCCGAAGATCAGCGCTTCTTTCTGGGCGGCACCTCGGATGTGCGGGGATTCGACGAGAACCAGCTTCGGCTGGATGCGAAGGGAGATCCGGTGGGCGGGCGCACGGCCATCTTGGGCAGCCTCGAAGCCCGATACGATCTGGGGCTCAACTTCGAACTGGCCACCTTCTATGATGTCGGAACCATCCGTGATCCGCTGGAGGACGCGGGCTCGGACGACTTCCGTTCCGCCGTGGGCCTGGGGCTGCGGTATGTCACGCCCATCGGGCCGGTGGGGCTGATGTACGGCTGGAAACTGGACCCCATGGAGAACGAAAGCTCGGGTGAACTCCATTTCGCCATCGGGTATACATTTTAACTCTTATTTCCGGGAGCGTAAAAGCCCGAGCACGGCCACCGCTATTGGATTCCGAAGGACGACATGACGCTTGAAAAACGGCTGAAGCGCTATACCAGAATCCTTTCCAGGGACGAAACCCCCAAAATCGCCAAGATCCTGGCGGATATCCCCCGGGATGCCCGGGTAATGGAAGTAGGCAGCGGCTTCGGCGGGAAAATGGAAATGCTTCGGGGGCTCGGGTTTGCGGATGTTCTGGGGGTGGAAAAAAATCCGGATTCCGTGGCCCTGTCCCGGTCCAAGGGGTTGAAGGCGGTCACCCTGGAGGAATTCGAGGCCCATCCGCCGGCGGAAAAAGCCGATCTGCTGGTTCTGTCCCACATCATCGAACACCTGCCGCCGTATGAGGTGGTGGACCTGATGGAGTATTACCTGGCCCACCTCAGGCTCGGCGGCCATGTCCTGATTATCTCTCCCGTCTTTCACCCCCATTTTTATCTGGACCTCGACCATGTCAAACCCTACTATCCCCAGAGCATCAAGGTCTTCTTCGGCAAAAACGACGAACAGATCGCCTACTATTCGCCGTTTCGCCTGAAGCTGCGGGATGTATATTTCTGCAAAAAATCCTACCGGATCAAAATGCGCCGATCCCTGCTCCTGAAACAGCGGCGGGGGTTGGCCCTCCATTTCCTCAATTTACTGCTGGCCCTCGCTTTCAAAGGCTCTTTCAAACTCATCGGCCAGACCAACTCCTGGGCGGCGCTGTTTGAAAAGAAAGAATAATTCAGAATCCCATCATCGCTCGTAGGTCACCACCCGAATCACCCCGATCGTCGCCCCGGTGTCATCGGTGGTGCAGGCGTCGTTGACCGAAATCACCTTGCTGATCTTTTTTTCTTCGATAAATTGATTGACCATCTGATCCAGATTCTCCAGTTCGTTCTTGGCATGAAAAATCTTCAACGGGCTTGAGAATGTTTTGACTTTAATCATGGCAACTCCTTTTTATTAAGGATTTCCTTCATTTGATCGAAAAACCGTCTTTTTGTACTTCCTCATAGATCGGCATGACCGAAAAAGGACCTTCATACCAGTCATACTCGGGGACAAGCATGAGGCTGATCACCAC
>JBKHDE010000034.1:0-27448 GCA_046541495.1 Desulfococcaceae bacterium | reverse complement strand
TGCGCTTCCACCGGTTCTTGCGCTTCCACAGCCGCTTCGGTCTCGGTCGGTGCTTCCATTTTCGGGGCTGCTTCCGTTTTCCGGGTTGTTTCCGTTTCCGGGGCTGTTTCCAAATTCTCTATCACCGGTTCCATCTCTTTCATAGGATGGACCGGCGAGATCACCCGCGGTTTCAGGTCCCGCCGCTTCATATAGATTTTCCCTGCTGCGATTTCCCGCAGTGAGACCACAATATCCTCATTTTTAGGAGAACTGACCAGATATTCCGACCCTTCTCGAATCTGCCGCACCCGCTTGGCCACCATATGGACCAGCACAAAACGGTTCGGAACCCGGTTCAAGCAATCTTCAATTGTGATTCGCGCCACAGTTTACCTCCTGTTTAAAAATCCATCGCGGATATCCAATGATCAGACAATCAGAGAATATCCACCAGTTCATAGCACCGTTTGCCCCCGGGCGCCTGAAGAATGATTTCTTGTCCGGGCTCTTTGCCGAGCATGGCCTGCCCCAGAGGCGAAGAGACGGAAATGCGCCCCTCTTTAATATTGGATTCATCCGGGCCCACCAACTGGTACCGGACCTCTTCGCCGGTATCCACATTTTCAAGGATGACCGTGCAACCGAAAACGGCACGATCTTTGGAAAGTTTATCCGGATCGATGACGTCGGCGTTGCCCAGTTTATACTCCAGTTCGCTGATCCGTCCCTCGAGAAAAGCCTGGCGGTCTTTGGCCGCATCGAATTCGGCATTTTCGGAAAGATCGCCGTGAGCCCGAGCCTCTTCGATGGCACGGATATTCTGGGGTCTTTCCACCGACTTTAACAGTTCAAGCTCCTTTCGTAGGGCTTCATATCCAGTTTTGGTGATCGGTACACGTTCCAATGTAATGGCTCCTATACGCTCGAAAAAATTCATCCGTTTAAAAGGTTTGAAAAGAGGAAGATTACAAATAATCCTCGGCCAGCAGTTCCGCGATTTGAACCGCATTGGTGGCGGCCCCTTTGCGGATATTGTCGGCCACGATCCACATGTTGATGCCGTTGGCGATGGATTCGTCCTGCCGGATTCTTCCCACCAAGGTCAGGTCCTGACCCGCCGCATCCGTAGCCAATGGATAGACATTGTTTTCGGGATCATCCACCACCCGAACCCCCGGGGTTTTTTCCAGAAGCTCCCGGACTTCGACCGCGGTCACCGGCTCCCGGGTTTCGATATTGACCGACTCGGAATGGCTGTAGAAAACGGGCACCCTTACCGTGGTCGCGGTCACCCCGATGGCATCATCCTCGAAGATCTTACGGGTTTCATTGACCATTTTCATTTCTTCCTTGGTATATCCGTTGTCCTGAAACGCATCAATATGCGGAAGACAATTGAAGGCGATGCGATGGGGGTAGACCGTTTTTTTGTACTCCAGAAAATTGATCATGGCCCGGGTCTGGTCGAAGAGTTCGTCGATCGCCTTTTTGCCGGTGCCGGAGACCGCCTGATAGGTGGAAATCACCAGCCGTTTGATGCCGAACCGCTTCTGGATCGGATTCAGGGCCACCACCATCTGAATGGTGGAGCAGTTCGGGTTGGCGATAATTCCTTTTTGGGTATAATCCGCCACCGCATGGGGATTGACCTCAGGCACCACCAGCGGCACCTCCGGGTCCATTCGCCACGCACTGGAGTTGTCCACCACCACACACCCGGCCTGGGCCGCCTGCGGGGCGAAGGTCTTGCTGGGGCCGCCCCCGGCCGAAAAGATGGCGATATCCACCCCCTGGAAGGCATCCCCCGTCAATTCCTCCACCGGGATCATATCGCCTCGGAACCGAATTTTCCGACCGACGGACCGGGAGGAGGCCAGAAATTTGATCGATTTGAGCGGAAAATTACGCTCCTCCAGACAGGTGATCATCTGATTTCCTACCGCGCCGGTGGCGCCGGCAACGGCCACATTGAATGTCTTCTCAGGCATAACGCACACTCCTTTGCGGGTGATACAATATCGAAAACCCGGGCTTTAAAACCGAAGATTCCATTGCGCCGGGAGCAACCAGCGATTTCGGCTATCCGTTTTGTCGAATATAATCGGCGACCCGGTCTCCGACCTCCCCGGTCGACAGCCCCATTCGGCCGGCGGCCACATTCTGAATGTCATCCCGAAGCACCTTGATGACCCCCCCCTCGATCAGTGCCGCGGCTCCCGTTTCCCCCAGGGTTTCGAGCATCAATTGGGCCGAGGAGATGGCCGCGACCGGATTGATGATGCCTTTACCGGTGTATTTTGGGGCGGACCCGCCGATGGGTTCGAACATGGAGATCCCGTCCGGATTGATGTTTCCGCCCGCCGCGATGCCCATGCCGCCCTGAATCATGGCGGCCAGATCCGTGATGATGTCCCCGAACATGTTATCGGTGACGATGACGTCGAACCAGTCCGGGTTTTTGACCATCCACATGCAGATGGCGTCCACATGGGCATAATCGGTGGTGATATCGGGGTATTCCTCGGCGACTTCATAAAAAGTTCGCTCCCAGAGATCAAAGGCATAGGTCAACACATTGGTTTTGCCGCAGAGGGTCAGTTTTTTCTCTTTGTTCCGCTTTCGGCAGTATTCAAAGGCGAATCGAATGCACCGCTCCACCCCTTTCCGGGTATTGATCGATTCTTGAACCGCCACCTCGTCGGGGGTGCCTTTCTTCAAAATACCACCGGCGCCGGCGTAAAGTCCTTCGGTATTCTCCCGTACCACGACAAAATCGATATCGGCCGGCCCCTTGTCTTTGAGCGGGGTTTCCACCCCTTCGTACAACTTGATGGGCCGCAGATTGATATACTGGTCATAATGAAACCGCAGCTTCAGAAGAATCCCCTTCTCCAGAACGCCCGGTTTCACGTCGGGATGGCCGATGGCGCCGAGATACATGGCGTCATATCCGGCAAAGGCTTCCAGCGTCTCATCGGAGAGAATCTCACCGGTCTTTTTGTAATGCTCTCCGCCGATCTCAAAGCGGGTGAATTGAAAATCGAGGCCGCGTTTCTCCGACACCGCCTCCAACGCCTTGATACCTTCCGCCACCACTTCCGGTCCTGTACCGTCGCCCGGAATCACTGCAATTTTGTACGATTTTGACATGATACGATCTCACCTCTAAAAAAATTGAAAGGTTTTAAGGCATCCCCTGAAGGCAAGGGAACTTAAAACCCGATCCGGCATCACCGGAAACCCTGACTGAACGACCAATATTATAACGGCGATCCAGAGGATAGGATCTCCCCCGGTTCGCCGATGCCCCGTTTGAATTGTTATTGGATGGATGGGGCTATGGATTCATCCAAATAGCCCAAAACGGAAGTTCCAGCCTGCACCCTGTCCCCGACCGAAACGGCCAGGCGAGCGTTCGTCGGAAGGTAAATATCCAGGCGGGAGCCGAAGCAGATCATTCCGAAACGCTGCCCCCGATGAACCACATCCCCTTTGCGGATATTGCAGATGATTCGGCGCGCCACCAGACCGGCGATCTGAACGAAACCGTAGGTCAAGCCGGTGTCGGTTTCCATGATCAGCGCATTCTGTTCATTGTTCTTGGATGCCTTGTCCAGATTGGCGGAGACGAATTTGCCGGGATGATAGATAATGTCCCGCACCACCCCTGAAAAGGGGATTCGGTTTACATGAACATTGAACACGCTCATGAACACGCTGATTTTGGTCCAGCGACCTTCCAGATAGGGATTTTCGTCTACGGATTCGGCCAAAATGACCCGGCCGTCGGCAGGCGACACCACAGCCCCGGCCTCCGCCGGAACCACCCGATGGGGATCACGAAAAAAACCGCTGACGCAGATCGTGACAAAAAGCCCGAGAAGCGCCGGAACGGTCAGCCCCAGAAGCGCGAATACCGCTGTGGCGAAGGCGCACCCGAAGATCAGGGGATGCCCCGGTTTGGCCACCGGAAAGGCGCTCTGTCCGGGCGGGTCGGCCCAAACATACCGAGCTTTCGAATCTTGATCTTTTTCCAAATCCGTCATGTTAATAATAACTTAATTATAAAAAATCTTAGGAATGAATATCTGCGCCGATTTCAGGATAATTTTTTCTTTATACCCAAAGGAATCGGGGCTGTCAACAAAAAGACAAATTTCTACCATCAGGAAATCGAGGGCTTTCTCCCGAGGCGGAGTTCCGCATCGGATTTTCGAAGATATCGGGGTGTCAGGGCGGCCGGCGGGTCGGCATCACCCCGTTCCAGTGTGGGTCCGGCCGCAAATGCGACGATGGATGCCCGAAGGGTATGAAAACCGGGCGGCGCAAACCATGCCGGCGCCTCGGTATTTTCGGAAATCAGGTCCCGGTACAGCAAGGCGCCGTCTCCCAGAAAGATGCAGGGCCGGTCGATACCGGAAACCGCTTCGATCGGCGGCACCGCCCGTTCTCCCATCACCTCCCGGATTCCATCCCCTGTTACCTGGTAGCGGGCAGCATAGACTTCACCTTTTCGGGCATCCAGGATAGGACAGATCAGGCGGGTTGAAAAAGGAAATTGCCTGGCCAGGGCCTCCAATCCGGAAATCCCGGCCAGGGGTTTTCCGGAAGCCAGGGCCAAACCTTTTACCGTGCTGATCCCGATGCGAAGCCCGGTAAAACTTCCCGGACCCCGGGTCACCGCGAAACCGTCCACGTCCGCCGCCGCCAGGCCGGTGGTTCGAAGAACGGTATCGATCATTCCCATGAGGTGCCGGGAATGGGTCTCCTTTCGGGTGGTGGTCATTTCGGCCGCCAACCGATCCCCGACCGTCAGGGCCACGCTGCAACTGCGGGTGGCCGTATCCACCGCCAATATCTTCATCGAACAGAACCGATCATTTATATTGAATCTTCAGGCATATTCAATCCTCAGGCCTGAGCCCTCGGTACTTTCTTCCGAACCTTCCGCCGCTGCGGCTTCTTGTGCGGTTTTTTGACCGGATCTTCCTCGAAAGCGACGGGCAGCACCTCATCCATATGTTTTACCGGTATAAATTTGATTTTGCGCTTGATATTGGCCGGAATCTCGGACAAATCCTTTTTGTTTTTCTCGGGAATGATCACCGTCTTGACCCCGCCCCTCAGCGCGCCGAGGGCTTTTTCCTTGAGCCCGCCGATGGGCAGCACCCGCCCCCGAAGGGTGATCTCCCCGGTCATGGCCACGTATTTGTTCACCGGTTTCCGGGTGACCAGAGATATCAGGGCGGTGGCCATGGCGATGCCGGCGGAGGGGCCGTCCTTGGGAATGGCGCCGGCCGGAACATGAATGTGGATGTCGAGGTTTTCAAAGTAGTTCTCATCCACATCGAAGGCGGGCAGGTTGCCCCGGGTATAGCTCACCGCTGCCCGGGCCGATTCCTGCATGATTTCGCCCAACTGTCCGGTGATGATTAAATCGCCCTTGCCGCTGAACAGAGAGGCTTCGATATAGAGCACCTCGCCGCCGACCTCGGTCCAGGCCAGCCCGGTGGCAAGCCCCACCTGGCTTTCGTCCTGATCCATCTCCGGAAAATACTTGGGCACGCCCAGGTATTTCTGAAGATTGTTCCGGGTGATGGTGAAAGGTCCCTTTTTATCCTCGGCGATTTGCCGGGCGACCTTGCGGCAGACAGACCCGATTTCCCGCTCCAGGTTCCGCACCCCGGCCTCGGAGGTGTATTCGGTGATCATCTGATCCAGAGCCCCCTCGCTGAGGGAGAGGTTCTTGGGTTTAAGCCCGTTTTCCTTGATCTGCCGAGGCAACAGATGCATTTGGGCGATTTTTCGCTTTTCCTCTTCGGTATAGCCGGACAACCGAAGGACTTCCATCCGGTCCAGAAGTGCCGACGGAATGGTGTCGGTCATATTGGCGGTGAGAATGAACATCACCTTGGACAGATCATAGGAGATATTCAGATAGTGGTCGCTGAAGCTGAAGTTCTGTTCCGGGTCCAGGGCCTCCAGAAGTGCCGAGGAAGGGTCCCCTCGAAAATCGGAGCCGAGTTTATCGATCTCATCCATCATAAACACCGGGTTATTGGTTCCGCAGTGCTTCAACCCCTGAATGATTCTTCCCGGCAGGGCCCCCACATAAGTTCTTCGGTGACCTCGAATCTCCGCCTCATCCCGAACCCCGCCCAGGGAGATGCGAAAAAACTTGCGCTTCATGGCTTTGGCGATGGCCCGGCCCAGAGAGGTTTTCCCGACCCCCGGAGGCCCCACAAAGCAGAGAATGGGACCTTTCATATCCGGATTCAGCTTTCGAACGCTCAGATATTCGAGAATCCGGTCCTTGACCTTATCCAACCCGTAATGATCCCGGTCCAGCACCTTTTTGGCATTGGCGATGTCGAGATCGTCCTTGGTTCCCTTTTGCCAGGGCAGCTCCACCAGCCAGTCCAGATAGGTGCGAACGATGGACGCCTCGGCGGAATCGGGGTGCATCTGCTCCAGCCGCTTGAGCTGTTTGTCTGCTTCCTCCCGGGCCTCCTTGCTCATGCGGGCTTTTTTAATCTTTTTCTTGTACTCATCGATCTCGGCGGTGCGCTCATCCAGTTCGCCCAGTTCCCGATGAATGGCCCGAACCTGTTCCCGAAGGAAGTAATCCCGCTGGCTTTTGGAAATCTCATCCTTGACTTCGGACTGAATCTTGGCCTGCATGGCCGACAGTTCCACCTCCCGGGAAAGCAGATCATTGACCCTTTTGAGGCGTTCGACCGGGTCTATGGTCTCGAGCACCATCTGGGATTCATCGATTTTCAATTTCAGATTCGAAGCCACCAGGTCGGCCAGACGGCCCGGCTCGTCGATGGATTCGAGAATGGCGCTGACATCTCCGCTCATTTCACCGCGAAGGGCCAGGATTTTTTCCGAAAACTCCCGAACATTGCGCATCAGGGCTTCGGTTTCCAGATCGGCGGGCTCGGCCGACTCGTCGTCCAGGATTTCGATTTTCACCCGATACCAGGAGCGTTTTCGAACGTAATCGACGACCCTGGCCTTGGCCACGCCCTGAATCAGGGCTTTCAGACGACCGTCGGGAAGCTTGAGCATTCGAAGGACTCTGCCGACGGTGCCCACCCGGTAGATGTCATCCGGATTCGGATTTTCCACGCTCGGGTCTTTCTGGGTCACCAGCATCAAAAAGCTGTCTTTGGCGACCGCCTCTTCTACGGCGCGGACCGACTTCTTTCTGCCCACGAACAAGGGAAGCAGCATATCCGTAAATATGACCACGTCCCGCACCGGCATCAGCGGAATCTTTTCCGGAATTTCTCCTTCGATGTCTTCTTCTTCAATGATGCTGATCAGATCGTCTTTATCCGTTTCTGCCATTCTTTCTCCTGTCTTTTCTTTCCGTTTTATTTACCGACGGGCACGGCTTCCGGAAACAGAAGCACCTTCGGAATCTTGTAAAACGAAAGGAATGATTTGTAAATTCAGGCTTATCATAACGCATTATTTTCCATTTACAACATCGTACTTGATTTTTTTATCCAAAGCGTTTTAAGTTCCCAAACGACCAGAATCCTTTACAACAGGCACCGCCGAGAAGCCGTTTCAACCCGAGGATATGCCTCCAATGCCGCTACATCCCCTTATTGTGCTGATTTTCATCTTTTTCTTCGGACTATGCATCGGAAGTTTTTTAAACGTCTGCATCTATCGAATCCCCATTTCCAAATCCATTGTCCATCCCCCCTCGGCCTGCCCCCGGTGCGGATATGAAATCCGGTATTATGACAACATTCCGGTCTTCAGCTACCTCCTTCTGGGGGGCCGCTGTCGGCAGTGCCGTGTGCACATCCCGGTTCGGTATCCGTTGATCGAGATCTTAAGCGGGCTGGCCGCCCTCGGGGTCTATTACAAATTCGGATTCACCCCTCAGGCTCCGGTTTATTACGTGTTCATCGCGGTATTGCTGGTGATCACATTCATCGATATCGACTACCGGATTATCCCCAATATTATTTCCCTGCCCGGCATTCCCATTTTCTTTCTGGCCTCCTTTTTAACCCCGGCCGTGACCTTTACGGAGTCCTTACTCGGGATTCTGGTCGGGGGCGGCAGTCTGTTTCTCGTGGCCTGGGGCTATACCCTGATCACCAAAAAGGAAGGGATGGGCGGCGGAGACATTAAACTGCTGGCCATGATCGGGGCCCTTCTGGGATGGAAAGGGGTCTTTTTCACCATCTTTGTCAGTTCCGCCGTGGGAACCCTGGTGGGCCTCGGGGTCATGATCTACACCCGTTCCAACATGAAACTGGCGGTGCCTTACGGCCCCTTTTTATCCATCGGCGCCGTCACCTATATCTTTTTCGGACCGGCCCTGATTTACTGGTATCTCAACCTGTTCAGATAATTGCACAGAGGAATTATGCGGATCGCCGTCATTTCGGATATTCACGGCAACCTGGAAGCCTTTGAAGCGGTGCTGGCCGATATCGATCGATCGGATATCGACCGTGTGGTAAGCCTCGGGGACAATATCGGCTACGGCCCCGATTCGGAAGCGGTGGTGCAGCGGATTATGGAAAGAGAAATCCCGTCGGTGCTCGGAAACCATGAAAAAGTGATCCCCGAACCCGAATTCCTCGACTGGTTCAACCCGATGATTCAGGAATCGATGGAGAAGATTCTGAACCGGCTTTCGGAAGAGAGTTTCTCTCATATCCGCGACATGGAATCGTATCTGACCCGATGGGACTGCCGGTTCGTTCACGGCTTCCCGCCCGAATCCACCAGCACCTATCTGTTTCAGGTCTCAGACGACGACATTCGAAATGCGCTGAATTCTTATGAAGAGCGACTCTGTTTCGTGGGCCATACCCATGAGCTTCGGCTCATCTCGGCGGACGGGGGTCGGATCGAATACCCCCCGTTCGGCCGGGGGATTACCGAATTGAATTCAGGCATCCGCTACCTCATCAATGTCGGCAGCGTGGGGCAGCCCCGAGACGGGGATAACCGGGCCAAGTACGTGATCCGGGATACCGAGGAGGATACCCTGGAGGTTCGGTTCGTGCCCTATGACATCGAAACGGTGGTCCGGAAAATTCTGGATGCCGGGTTGCCCGAATTCAATGCATCTCGGCTGCGGTAGCGTCCGAACGAATCGAAGGACATAGGCGGTCCCGAAGCGATTATTTGCCGAGCACGACACTCCGGTTCATATATTCATTCAGGATGTCATACAGTCGCAGGACCGAATCGATTCCGATATGCTCGTCCGCGGCATGGTGGCTGCGGTCCCCGTCGGCGCCCCAGACCACCCCGGGAATGCCGTGGTCCGACAGATACCGGGCATCACTGGCGCCGTGTTCGGTACCGGTTTTGGCGCCTTGGGCGACCTCCAGGAGCAAATCCAGGTAGGGGGATTCGCCGGCATAAAAAAGCGGCGCCTTGGAAACCAGCACCAGTTCCCCCCCGATCCGCTTTTTCATCTGCTTAAAAATCCGATCCATGTCGTCGTGTTCGGTAAACCGAATATCCAATTGGGCTTCGGCATAGTCGGGCACCTGGTTGATGGATTTACCGGCCTGGATCATCCCCAGATTCAAGGTACGGTGCCAGTGGTCCTCGGCATCATAGCCCAGCTCGGAGGGTTCAAAGAATCCGCGAATCCGCTCGTAGTCGGCCATCAGATTTTCCACGGCATTGTCCCCCAGCCAGGGGGTGGACCCGTGGGCCGCCTTTCCCCGGCCGATCAGTTTGAGCCGGAAAATCCCTTTTTCCTTGACCACGATGTTGTTCAACCCGCCGCCGTCCAAGGCGATGGCGAAATCGGCCTTGAACTGTTTCAAGGCATGCTGCACGCCGTTGCTTCCCCCGACCTCTTCGTCGCCGGTGATCAGAACCCCGAAAGGCATCTCCGCCCGGGTTTTGCCTTGTTTCCGAAGCGCCTCAAAATGGGTCTTGAACAACACCAGGGACAGCGCCACCGCATACTTGTCATCCAGGGCCCCGCGTCCATAAAGCTTTCCGCGCTTTTCTTTCGGTTCAAACAGATCATCCGGCGCATCCACCACATCGATATGGCTCATCAGCACGATCGGGGTATGACCGTTTTCGGGCAAGGCCAGGACGGAGGGAACCCCATTGGATTCCAGAAGCGTGTACTCCGCGCCGAAGCTCTTCAGGTAATCGCCGATGAACTGGGCGCAGGTACGGATTTCATCCGGATTGGAGTGCATGGTCTTGAATCGGATCAGGTCTTTGGTCAACGCTACGATATCGTGCATGATCGGGTTTTCCTTCTTTCTCTTTATCGGAAACAGATTTCGGCCGAGGAATCGAATACTCCGGTTCCAGGACATAGAGGAAAGACCTCTGCGGGGTCAAGGAAAAAGAAGAAATGCGAAGGGACAATAGGGCTGATGAAGATTCGGTTGAGGAGAAAAGGAGAGAAAACCTGGCTGATTAATTTCTTTATTCTCGATGAGTCTGACTGATGCCCAACAACACCATGGTGCATATCGCAACCCCGAAAAAGGAAAAGGGGTTCATCAGGTACCTAAAAGCGGCTGTAAATTTCGAAAAAATTAAAAACATTTTCTCGATACTGAATGCGATCACCACCCACAATGCGTCGGCAAGTCCGCCATTTTCTATATTTATCTGGATGGATTCCATTTTGTACCGGCTCGTCATCAGCGGTTCCCGAGAAGTACCTTCTTTCAAATCCTCCAGATTAAAATCTGTTCCCTGGGGCAAAAGAGCGGATACCGAGTTTTCGATTTGGATTGACGCCCCCAAATACGGATCATAAATCGAAATATCCTCGATTTCGACAATCTTTTTTGGGGCGGAATTCCTCTGGGAGCTACGGGATTTTGTGGGGGCGGTGTCTTTTTTAAAGGGCGATTTGTAAACATTTGGAAAGGGGGCCTGCGTTTCTCTTTTATCTTTGGCTACTGAAGCCTTCTCCGGATACTTTATTGAAGAAGGGCGAATGGACTGCGGCGGCTTATGATTCATCTCTTGCTCACCAGCATCCGAAATCGATTTTTCCTGAACCCTCTTATCGTTCTTTGGTTCATCCGCTTGGCCTAAATGATCCGCCGGTGTCGGCCGGCTGTCTTTGACCAGATCCGTCTCTTCATCCGACTGCGTTTCGATTTCCGACGGTTGTAGTATACCGTCTTCATTCCCCTCCTCTTGAGAGCCCGGCTCTTCAGAATGTCTTACTTTTTCCGGAAATAGCGGATCACGACTGCTATTGGCTTCTTGTGAAGCGGTTTTCGGTTTGAAATACCGGTACTTATAATTTGAAAATGTAAGGGGCGCCGCCGGGTGTTTCTCCCGCCCCGGATACTTATTCATGGAAAGCCATTGACAGCGGGCATCTAAAGACATGCCGGAACGTAACTGAAGAAGAAAACCGCAATACCAGTCTTCCTCGCACTCGCATCGGGTTTCCCAGAAGATGGGATCAAATTCGCCGGAGTGGGGCACGGCATACAGGCTTTGAGGCGAAAAAAGCCAAACCCCGCAAAGGAGAAGCGTCTTTTTGATTTTCATGGTTTCCCGAAAAAAACCTGAAAGCCAAAATAGTGGGATCGATATCATACTGCAACCCCTTCCGGTTTTTAGCCCTTAAAATAGAAAAAACAGCCGAATTGCCTTCATCCAAGGCAACCCGGCTGTTTCTGAAGAAACCCATAGGCTTTCCGCACCTGTCTACCGGCAGGCTCGGCTTTTTCTTGGAAATCGAGAAAATAATTTAAAATTTAGAGATATTCCCAGTAAGGGCATTCCACTGCAATGAGAAATAAAAACAAACACCTTCTTAATCATTGTGGATAATGAAGCTTAACAAGTGGGTGGCATAAACCTGAAAAAAAAGCAATAACTTTTTTTAAGTAAAATATACCTCTCTGAAATGATAGGTAAAAATCACATTTCAGTTTCCAAAATTGTGCCCGCTTGCCCCGTGACCGCCGCCTCGATTCGGTCGACGGCGGTAATCACCGCCCGATGTCCCCCGGCGCTGACAAACCGGATCGCCGCTTCCACCTTGGGACCCATGGACCCCGCAGGAAACTGCCCCTGAGACAAGAACTGTTCGGCCTCGCGGACGGAAATTTTGCCGAGAAATCGCTGCTCCGATGTGCCGTAATGAACGGCGGCGCCCGCCTCATCGGTGGCGATGACAAAAAGATCCACACCCACTTCTTCCGCCAGTTTGGCACTGGCCAGATCCTTGTCGATAACCGCATCCACCCCGGCAAAGGTTCGGCCTTCACGAACCACCGGAATGCCGCCGCCCCCGCAGCAGATGACGATAAAATTCATTTCAATCAGTTTTTGAATCTCCCGTTTTTCCACAATCGTGATCGGTCGGGGGGATGCCACCACCCGACGAAAGCCCCGGGGCGTTTTTCGAACCGGATAAGAAAGCCCGACCGACTCCGCTTCGGTGAATACGGGTCCCACCGGCTTGGACGGATCGGAAAAGGCGGGATCATTCGGATCGACCACCACGTAGCTGAGAAGGCTCACGAAAAGCTGTTTGTCTTCTATCCCCATCTCCATCAGTTCGGAATCGAGGGTCGATTCGATCATGTACCCGATTTGTCCCTGGGTCTGGGCCACCAGGATTTCCAGGGGAAGGTCGGGCGCGGCGTGGCAGCATTCCTGCTGAAGCAGCAGATTTCCGACCTGAGGGCCGTTTCCGTGGGTGATGATGATGCGATACTCCTGCGACAGCCGGGCGATCTGCCGAATAGGAATCCTGAGGTTTTCAAACTGTTCATCGATGGTGCCGGCCTGCCCTTTTTTGATCATGGCATTTCCGCCGAGGGCCACCAGAAGTGTCGATTTCCTGGATGGTGAAGACATTATTCGGTCTCCAGCCGTTGTAACCGTTTGAGCAAAACCGATTCCAGAGTCGGTTCCTCATGATCGGCATATTCATACCGGACCCGAACCGTCGGTTTATTGACGGAGAGAATTTTGGGCAGATCGATGGGGGTGGCGAAAAGCACCAGGTCGCAATCGGCCCGGTTGATGGTCTCCTCCAGTTCTATAATCTGCTTTTGGCCGTACCCCATGGCCGGCAGCACCGCGTCCATATGGGGATAGCGGTCGTAGATCCGCCGTATCGAGCCCACGGCAAAGGGCCTGGGATCGATAATCTTTTCGGCGCCTTCCTGCCGGGCCGCGATAAAACCGGCGCCGTAAGGCATGCCGCCGTGGGTGAGGGTGGGCCCGTCATCCACCACCAGCACCGATTTTCCTCGAATGGTTTCCGGCCCCTCCACCGCAATGGAAGATTCCGCCAAAATGATATCCGCAGCCGGGGCATGGGTTCGAATGTTTTTCCGCACCCGGTCCACGCCGTCTTTCGAGGCCGAATCGACCTTGTTGATGACGGCGATATGCGCCATCAGCATATTGGTTTCGCCCGGATAATAGATCAGTTCATGGTCGGGCCGGTGCGGATCGAAAAGAACGATATGCACATCCGGAAAAAAGAAGGGGGTATCATTATTCCCGCCGTCCCAGACCACCACATCGGCTTCGGCTTCCGCCGATTCGAGAATCGCCGTATAGTCGATTCCGGCATAGACCACGATCCCCCGATCCACCAGGGGCTCGTATTCTTCCCGCTCCTCGATGGTGCACTGGTGGCGCTCAAAATCCGCATAGCTTGAAAACCGCTGCACCCGCTGAGCGCTCAAATCGCCGTATGGCATGGGATGTCGGACCACCACCACCTTCTTTCCGGCCCTTTTCAGAATATCGACCACTTTCCGAGTGGTCTGGGACTTGCCGCATCCGGTCCGGACCGCACAGACCGAGACCACCGGCTTTTTGGACCTGAGCATGGTATAGGTGGCGCCGATGAGGATGAAATCGGCCCCCTCGGCCATGGCCAGGGAGGCTTTGTGCATCACCTCCAGATGGGGGATATCGCTGTAGGAGAAAGCCACCAGATCGGCCTTGTAGCGGCGAATCAGAGAAGTCAGTTCCGACTCCGGATGGATGGCAATCCCCTCGGGATAAAGATCCCCGGCCAGTTCGGCCGGATATCGCCGGCCCTCGATGTCGGGGATCTGAGTCGCGGTAAAGGCCACCACCCGGTATCGGGATTTGCCTTTGAAGTAGACATTGAAGTTGTGGAAATCCCGGCCGGCGGCCCCCATTATAATGACATTTTCGATCATTCCCCCTCCTTTACGCTGACCATCCGCTATCCCTACGTGTGATCTTTCCCATGTGCTGCCTGCATCCTCCATCTTTACAATAGTCGGCACTCCTCTTACTATAAACCATCATTTCATTTTTAGCATCACGAAATCACAAACGAGGGGTTTACCTGATGAAGATGATCGGCAGATATGCGGTACGCGGCCAGCTCGGGCGGGGCGGGATGAGCCGCGTCTATAAAGTGGAAATGCCCGTCACCGGTAAAATCGCGGCCCTCAAGCGGTTGGAGCCCAACCCGCTTCTGGTGGACCTGATGGGAATGGAGGCGGTGCGGGAGCTGTTTGTCACCGAGGCGGTGATCGTGGCCAACCTGAGGCATCCCCATGTGACCGATATCTGGGATTTCGACGAGGAGGAAGGCAAACCCTTTTACCTCATGGATTATTACTGCAATAACCTGGGCGTCATGATCGGGGAAACCTATGAAACCGAAAAGCCCTCCCGGATCATCAAAACCGACCGGGCCATCCATTACATCCGTCAGGTCCTCATGGGGCTGGACCGACTGCACCATGCCGCCATCATCCATCGGGACATCAAGCCCTTCAACATCCTGATCACCGACCATGATGCGGTCAAGATCTGCGATTTCGGGCTTTCCAAGCTTCGAGGCGAAGTCTTTCAGGGGCCGCCTCAGCTCAAGGTGGGTACGCCGTGGTATGCCGCGCCCGAACAGGAGGAAAACCCGAATACGGTGGATTACAGCGCGGATCTGTTTTCCGTGGGAGTCATGTTGTATCGCATGCTGACCGGCATCCTGCCCATGGAAAATCCGAAACCCGCCAGCCGCTTCAACCCCGATCTGGATGAAGGATGGGACGCCTTTCTGTTCAAGGCCATGGCGCCCCGGCCTCAAGATCGATTCCGGCGAACCAGGTCCATGCTCGCCGCTCTGGATGAAATCATCTCCGCCTGGGAGGCCGAAAAAGAGCGGATCTGCAGACTCCCGCCCGAAGAAACCACCGATTCCCCATCACCGGAGTCCTCGAACCCGAATCGCAGAAAACAGCCCATCAAGGTGAGACCCCGGGTAGCCCGGGAACGGTTCTCCCTGGATGAACTATGGCGACCCCGGGGTTATGTACAAAATCAATTTGAACCCGGCGGAGACGGGATCATTTTCGACCGAACCACCGGCCTGACCTGGGAACGATCGGGATCGGAGTACCCGCTGACCTGGCATGAAGCCAACACTTACATAGACGAACTCAACCGGAACCGCCGCGACGGGCATACCGACTGGCGTCTGCCGACGGTGGATGAACTCACCTCCCTGATCACGAAAACGCCCCACGGCCGTTCGCTGTGCATTGAACCGGTTTTCGATCCCACCCAGAAACAGCTGTGGAGCAGCGACCGCAGGCCCCACATCGCGGCCTGGTATGTCAGCATCGATTTGGGGTTCGTGGCCTGGCAGGATTTTACCGGCTATTATTACGTCCGCGGGGTTCGAGGATAATCGGGTCGGCTACAGCACAAACGGAATCGGGCGGTTCAGCCGAATGGATCGAAGGTCGATGCGGACGTCGTACGCCAGAATCTCCACGCCCCCGCCCGCCGCCAGACGGAGTTTTTGCCCGTAATCCGGATCGATGGAGTCGGCGGGCCGAAAGGTTGCCGCATCGGTGCGCTGAATCAGGTAAAACATGACGCACCGGTTTCCGGAAGCCGCCAATTGCTGAAGTTCGGTCAGGTGTTTCTGGCCTCTCAGGGTGACCGCGTCGGGAAAACAGGCCCGGCCCTTCTCCACCAGTGTGCAGTTTTTGACCTCGAGGTAGCAGTCTCTCCGTCCATCACCGGTCAGCAGGAGATCGATTCGGGAATTGTTCCCGACTTTCACCTCCCGCACCACCTTCCGATAGCCGGCCAATTCAGGCACCGCCCCCGCCGCCACGGATGCCGCCACCAGACGGTTGGGCGTCAGGGTATTGACCCCCACCAGGGAATCGTCCATCTGAATCAGTTCCCAGGTGTATTTGAGTTTTCGCTTGGGAGAATCCTGACGGGAAAGGTACACCGTGCGCCCCGGTTCGCAGCAGGCGGTCATTTTGCCCGAATTGGGGCAATGGGCGACCACCCGCCGCCCGTCTTTCAGTTCCACATCGGCCAGGAATCGCTTATACCGGCGGATCAGGATGCCGGGAATCAGCGGCGGCAAACGGTATTCCGGTCGGACCTTCTCTTCGAACGCCGGTTTAATCGACATTGCGAACGGTTCCGCCCCACCGGCGAAGGTTTTCGGAGATGAACGCCACAACCGCCCGATGGGTATCCGCGCTCTTGGCGGATACCCGCATGGCGGGACCGAATCGGACATGGATGGTCTTTTGAGGATCGATGGGTCCGAAATCTCTGAGGCACCGCCCCTGTCCCTGAAAATCGGTTTTCAAGGCGACGGGAATCACCGGAACCCGGTTTTTCTGAGCCAGCTTGACACCCAGACTGTTGAACAATGCGCCGTCAAAAATCGGGTTGCGGGTGGCCTGGGGAAACACGATGACGGAACGGCCCCGGCTCAGATGCCGAGCGCCCTGCACCAGTACGGTTTTAAGATCCTCCCGAGGGTTCTTCCGCAACACGGGAATGGGGTCCACCGCCTGCATAACGGCTCCGAAAAGCGGATACCGCAGCAGGGAAGCCTTGACCACGAAGGTGACGTCTTTAAAGGCGAGGGTGATCCCCGGCAGAAAAAAGGCATCGATCATGCTCATATGGTTGGCGATCAGAACCAGGGGACCCCGGTGTTCAGCCAGATGCTCCAGCCCGGAAAAATCGAGGCCTCCGCCCAGAGCTTCCACCAAATTCATGACCGCCACCGACCTTTCCGACCATCGGTAGATGTCGAGGTCTCCCCGTCTCGCGATAATGTTGCCGTCGAAGATGATTTTGATCAGGGCCGGATAATAGACCGTGGTGACCGCGCCGGGAAGCCCGGACGGCGAAAACCGTTTTCGGACCGGAGTCCGGTACTCATACCACGTTCTTAAACCGTGCCAGAAGTCTTTCCGATCCATAATTTTGTTCCCGGGCAAAATACCCTGATTTTCGGCCTAGTCCAGCAAGGTCATCTGTTTGTGCCCTTTTCCCGAATCGGGTTTGGCGGGACTCGGTTTTTTCTTTTTCCCGGCCGGTTTTTTGGCTGCGGGGTCCGGTTGATCGGTCTCCGAAGGCTGGTCCTCCGACCCGTACCGTACCTCGAAGGTATCGTCCCGAACCTGTTCCGCCGAGACCAGCGGGTGGAAAACAAGGTCTTTTTCCTGTTTGGTGATCACGGGAAATCCGTAATGGAGATTGGTATGCTTCAACGGTTTTTCAGCCGCAATCCGCTCCTCGACGAATTCACGATGCCTTTCGAGTCGGGCCCGAATGTGTGCATTGGAAAAGTCAACGATGGTATCCATTTTGGACTGAATGGATTCCCGCAAATTCTCATCGATCTCATATCCGATGGAGTTGCGCTGGGCCGACATGGCCGCGAAGGTGGTGGTCCCGAGTCCGGCAAATGGGTCCAGCACCGTGTCTCCCCGAACCGAAAACATATGAATCAGCCGAAAAGGCAGGATGAAGGGAAAGGCGCCGCTGCGGTTTCGGGTGTTTTTATCGAACAGTTTCTGGGTGGTGCCTTTTAAATCCATCCATACATCTGAAAACCAGTTGTTTCGCTCCTCCCAGAAATAGGCGCTTTCCCGCCGGTTCGGTTTTTCGGAGGCCTTGAATTCTCTTTTGCCGCCTTTGCGGAAGATCAAAATGTACTCATGCTCCAAGGTCACATAGGCCCCGGGGGGATACATTCCGGAGCCCATGAACTTATTGGGGGCGTTGGTCTGTTTGCGCCATAAAATGACCGGCATGACGGTGAATCCCTGCTTCAGAAAAAAAGAAATAATCCGGGAATGGTTTGAATACAAGGCGAAATTGTCTCGAATGGTCCGGGTGGCGTCACCGATGTTGACGCACACGATGCTGGACGGCTTCAACACCCGGTCCACCTCCGCCCAGACCGAATCGAGCTGCCGGTGCATCAACTCAAAAGCGGTCGGGCCGTCGTTCGCATTCAACGCTTTTCCAATGGTCTTATCCTGAAGTGAAAAAACCTCATCCCACATTTCAATCATCGGGTAGGGGGGAGAGGTCACGACCAGATCAACCGATTTGGAAGAAACCTCCGACATGTTCTTGGCATTTTTAAAATAAAATTGGTGGGTTGTTTTCATACGCCCCTTTTCATGGGTGTAAATGGTGAACAGAAAAAACCGCTCGACCGATCAGGACGGAATCAGCAGGGAAACCATATAATAGATCAGCGGAATAAGGATGGCGGGCAGCATATTGCCCACCTTGATGCGTTTGAATTCCAGAATATTGAACCCGATGGCCATGATCAGCAGCCCCCCCACCGCGGACATCTGGGCGATGACCGGCGGAATCAGAAAGGGTTTGATAAAGGAGGCGGTCACCGTTATCAGCCCCTGGTACAGAAAGACCGCTCCGGCCGAGAGCATGACCCCGAAACCGAAGGTGGAGGCGAAGACGATGGAAGAAACCCCGTCCAGGACCGATTTGGCGAACAGGGTCTGGTGGTTTCCGGTAAGCCCGCTTTCCAAGGAGCCCACAATGGCCATGGACCCGACACAGAACAGCAGGCTGGCGGTCACAAACCCTTTGGCGATATCGCCCCCGACCCTGGACAGCTTGCGCTCCAGCCATAGCCCCAGGTGCTCCAGCCGCTCTTCGATCCGCAGGAACTCCCCGGCCACACCCCCGATGGCCAGGCTGAAAATCACCAAAAGCAGATCCTCGGCGCCCAGCGCCCCTTTTAATCCGATCAGAATGACCGCCAACCCGATCGCCTGCATGACCGTATCCATGTAAGCTTTCGGGATACCCCCCTTAACCAGTAATCCGGCGAGGCTGCCCGCGATGATGGCCAGGGTATTCACAAAGGTTCCGAACAAATGCCTATCCGTCCTTTCAGCTGCCCTGGATGTTTTGAAGGGCTTTTAGTTTTTCAAATGCTTTTCCTTCCGCCAGAGCCGTGCGGGCCATCTCTGTCCCCTGAGCGTAGGATGCGGCCCGGTCTGAAATGAACAGGGCCGCCCCGGCATTCATGCAGAAGAAATCGGCTTCCGGGGTATCGTATGTTTCGGTAAGCACACTGAGAATTCGGCGGGCGTTCTCGTGAGCGGTTCCGCTGCTGGCGATGGCCGAAATGGGGACGGTCTTGAGACCGAAATCCGCCGGGGTGACTTCATAAGTCTGGATCTGTCCCTCTTTTAATTGCACCACCCGGGTGGGGCCGGAGAGGGAAAACTCATCCATCCCCTCGGTTTTTTCCATCCCCTCCACCATTCCGAAGGGAGACAGAGCGGCGGTCATTCCGATCTCCCCGAGTACCGCCACCAGCTGGTCGCAGACATTGGGGGAATAGGCCCCGATGACAATCCGGTCGTTCCCCTCACAGGGCCTGGTGAGCGGACCGATGATGTTGAAGGCCGATGTAAACCGCATATACCGGATCAGCCGGGCCCAGCCGGATTTGAGAAAGGCTTCTCCGGGCAGGTAGCAGATGCCGTGATCCTGCAGACACTGTTCGGTCTTGGACAGGGGCGCGTTGAGATCGATGCCGAGATTTTCCAGAATATCCGAGGCCCCGGAAACGCCGGTGACCAGGCGCGCCCCTTTTTTGGCCATGGGAAGGTCGCAGGCCGCGGCGATCAGCGCGGCCGGCGTGGAACAGTTGACCGTCTTGACCGGGTCGGAGCCGGTGCCCACGATATCGCAGATGGGGCCGTCGATCTCCGCTTGAATTTTGGCGGTATCGTATTTATCCAGGGCGTCCCAGGCCCCGGACAGCTCTTCCGTGGAAGGTCCGCGCGCGATATGGGCCATGAGAAAAGCGCCCTGCTGAAGTTCCGGCTGTTGGTTGAGGATGATCTGGCGATAGGCCTCGCATGCCTCGGCACGGCTCAGGTATTTGCCGGCCGCCACCGAGCAGATCTGTCGACCGAAATCGCGAAGTTGAGATTCTGAAGCCATGGATTTTGTGATATCCTTATTCGTTCCGGGTCATAGGCCCGGTCGAATCCAGTTCGATGATGTATTTGAGCGATTCCCCCGCCAACAGTTTTGGAAGCACCGCGGGAACCCGGTCCAGAGAAATCCGGTCCTGGATCAGGAGCGCCAGGATATCTTGGTGATCGGCGAGGATTCCCAGCGCCTTCACCATCTGAAGCCGGGTACAGCCGTAAGCCCCCACCAGCCGAAGCTGACGGTAATGGAGCCGGTTGACGGTGGATACCGGCACCGGCGTATCCTGAATCAAACCGCTGAAGAGGCAAAAAACGCCGCCCGGTTTCAATCGGGAGAAGCCCCGGGTCACCGTGGCGGCGTCCGGCGCCGCATTGACGGCCCGATCGAATTCCAATTCGGACGCCTCCGCTGCAACCCTTATCTCGGCCCGGTCCAAAAACCGCTTTACCTGCTCGATCCGCCGTGGATTGACCTCCCGAATGAACGGAATGCCGCCCATGGACCGCACCGCCAGTGCGAGCATAAGCCCCACCGGACCGGCCCCGAAAATCAGGACCCGATCCCCTTCACCGGCGCCGACCTGCTCCAGACCGTTGACCGCGCAAGCCATCGGCTCGGTCATGCAGGCCAGGTATCCCGGCAGATCCTCGGGAACCGCGATCAGGCTTTTTTCAGGGACCGCCGTGAATTCGGCAAACCCGCCGTCTTCATGGAACCCGATAATCCGCATTTCCCGGCACAGGTTTTCCGCTCCGCTCACGCACTGAGCACATTTTCCGCAGGCAGTCCCCGGCCATACGACAAACCGTTTTGCGCCCCCGGAGATCCTGCCGCAGATTTCATGCCCCGGAATCCGAGGCAGTACCAGGTCCCGATGTCCATATTTCCAAATCTTGGCATCGGTTCGGCAGACGGCGCAATGGGACACCTGCAGCAATACTTCTCCGGTTTTCGGAACCGGTTCCGATGTGGTTTCCACACGCAGGGAACCGATTGTGTTCAACAGCAACGATTGCATCTTTATGGCCGGGGTTTACCGAAAATGAAAAAAACACAAACAGGAGGGCAATTTAGGAAAGCGGACCGGATGTGTCAAGGAGATTCATTCGGCTGCCGTCTATTTCGAGGGAATGATGTTTTAAAGATCCGGATTTCGACGGCGGAACATCATGAAAAACATGGGGCGATTCCCT
The DNA here is from genome assembly GCA_046541495.1 of Desulfococcaceae bacterium. Taxonomy (GTDB): domain Bacteria; phylum Desulfobacterota; class Desulfobacteria; order Desulfobacterales; family Desulfococcaceae; genus JAABSQ01. The sequence goes on along the minus strand of JBKHDE010000034.1, from coordinate 6,011 downwards.
ATTGGGTCCGAACATATCCCCAGGCGACCAGGCGACCATAGGCGTGTTTGGCCAGGTCCCCTTCGCGGACCACCTTTAGAAATCGGGCATATTCGTTTGCCGCCTCCTGCCGGTTTCCCATCCCCTCCATACAGTATCCCTTGAAAAAGGTGATGTTGGGATTTCCGGGAAGGATGCGGTCATAAGATGCGAACTCCCGGTGGGCCGAGTCGAACGATTTCCGCTGAAGTTTGGCGAAACCGCTGATGTGGTAGGCCTGGGCCTCTTTGGGAAAGACCCGCTTGGCATCTTCCGCATAGCGCTCGGCCTCGGAAAATCGCTTTTGAGCGATCTGGCACTTGGCCATCATCACCAGTCCGGTGTAATCCCTGGGTGCGCCTTTGAGTGCGGACCGCAACAGGGATTCGGCTTCAGGATATTTCTTCTGACCCATGGCCGCATCCGCCTTCTGCATCGATTCGATCGGTCCCTGAATGGCCCGCAGGGAGGCGATATTGTCCATATACCGCTCCCGGTTCAGGGGAAATCCGTTGCTCATTCGGTAGTTGGCGGCGGCGGCTTCCACCGCCGATTCATACCGCTCGCGACTCATGGGATGGGTCGAAAACAGCACCTGGGCATACCCCGGCTCTCCTTTGGAGAGGCTGTTGAGCATCTCCATCAATCCCACGAACCCCTGGGTGTTGTATCCGCTCTGGACCATATACCGGTTTCCCAGAGAATCGGCCTCCCGCTCATTGTCCCGGCTGTAGTGGGCCAGCAGCATGCCGGCCCCGAGCATTCCCAGCTGTCCGGTGAGATCGGCGTACTGGGAGTATTTGGAACCGATGACGGCCTGAACCCCGGTCAGAACGGCCGCGGTCAGCTGGGATTTGGTCATCTGCTCGGCGGTGTGCCGGGCGTTGACATGGCCCATTTCATGACCGATCAGACCGGCCAGTTCGGCTTCGTTGTCCAGTTTCAGCAAAATCCCCCGGGTGATCGCCATCGTTCCGCCGGGAAAGGTGTAGGCATTGACGTAAGTGGCATTGACCCCGTGAAATGCGTACGGCATATGGGTCCGGTGGGTGTTGGGAACCAGCTGCTTTCCGACCTGATCGAGATACCGGGTGACGGTTTGATCCTGGATCAGCCCGTAATCGGTAGAAAACTGGTGCGGGGCCTGTTGTTTATCCACCTGGATTTCGGCATCCTCGGAGACCAGCATGAGCTGCTTTTTTCCGGTGATCGGATCGACGGCGCACCCGACCACGAATCCGGCGGCGCTTACAGAAGCCAGTCGAAGAAAACGGCGCCGGGTCATGGCGCGGGAATTGAAGGATTCGGGTGAACGGACGGTCATGGCCATCTCCTGTGATAATCCGTGATGCGCATATCCATCAGGACGAAAACCCCGGGGCCCGGCAAAACCGGGCCGTAAATTCGATTCGGCCTTCCGGTTTTCTTCTCAGCGGATATTTCGAAACATCCTCAGAGAATTGGGATGGTGCATCTCAAACTCCATATCCACAGTGTGGCAAACCTTGCAGTTCTTGTCGGCCCCCATGGGATAGGGAGCGCCCTGGTACTGCATGGGCGGAATATTGTCCCGGTCGTCGCCCAGGGGATTGGTCGCCGGATACAGGGCATGGGTGATGCCGTGGCAGCCGGCGCACATCACCCCCGCGTCTCCGGTGCGGTTTCTGTAAAGGGCCGCCTCGGAGGAGGTCCAATTGTTGAAGGTTTCGATCACCTCGGGCATCTGAAAATCGATGTGGCAGTTGAGGCAGTCGGGCTGATTGATCCAGGGCTGTCGGGGTTTGACTTTGTCGACCGATGCCACCACACGAGGCTTGAGATGGGCCATGAGCCGATCGGCGGATGCCTTGCCCGCCGCCTTTTCCGCCGTCAGCAGGCTCAAGGCGAGATCTTCCAAGGTGCCGTGACAGCTGATGCAGTCGATCCCCACCTGTTTGTGAATCCCGCGATAGGCATGGGTCACTCCCTCCGGATTTCCGGGATGGCAGGCGGCGCACGCCTCGGCCCACCGGTCGGTCAGGTAGTTGGCATGGAATCCGTGGACGGCCGCCGACAGGTTGAGATGCTCCGGCTCTCCGCCGTGGCATTCCTGGCACCGGACCGGGTTTCCGTCTTCGGCCCGTTTTTTCAGATCGGTGCGGTTCATTCGATCATGAACCGTCAGGATATCCTCCGCGGTTTGGGCGGAAAGACCGGCCTGGTCGGCCACCCGCCAGCCGCCGCCGTGGCAGCGCTTGCAGTTCATTTCTGTGGAGACCGGCGCGGTGATTCGGGTCTCGACCAGAAGGTTTCCCTCGGTATCCCGCGCCTGGATGGTCGCCAGGGGATAGGGGTGGAATCCGCCGTCATCGGGATAGGGAACCACCGGTACGGCCCGGGCCGTGAATATCCCCTTCTCCGGGTCCGGTTCCATATCGCCGCTCAATTTGTTTCCGGTGAGTCCGGTGTTTTCCGGAACCTCTTTCCCGGCCAGCGACTTCGAGTATTTCCAGAACTCGACCTGCTTGGCCGGCTCCTGAAATCCCTCCTGAATGCGATAGGTGAGGGTCACCCCATCGGTCACCTTTTCAGGGGACTCCCCTCTTCGAATCAGCTGTGCAAACAAATCGTCGCCGGGAGAGGAAAAACTGAAGTAAGCGTCGCTGTCGGATATGCAGTGCATTCCTTTTCCGCTCCAGGCCAGAAGGATGTAGTCGTCCTCTTTTTCATCAAAGGCCGGAAGCTTCACGGGTTCGGATTCCACCGTCGATACCGATGCTTTTTCCTCGGATTTTCCGTGAAGCCCTTGAACGATATAGGTTGCCAAGGCCCGGCGTTCGTCCCGGGTCCCCATAAAAGGCGGCATATAGGTGTTGATCTTTCCCATGCCGTTCAGCATGGCATCCATGCCGAAAACCGTAAATTTTTCCGTCCGGTCCAGGATGTCGTTCATCGGACCCCCGACCGAGTGGCAGGCACTGCAAAGAAGCCGGAAAAGTTCCTGTCCCGCCGCCATGGTGTTTTCTTCGGTAACCTCCCGGTTGCCCACCCACCGGGCCGACTTTAGAACCCCGGCCTCCTGAATGGCTGCCGCATCCGCCGCCCGTACCGAATTGGAATAGGTATACCCCCGCACGATATAGGGACGCCGGCCCGCTTCCCGGACCCATTCAAACGAGCCCATATAGGCCAGGCCGATCAGCACCAGCACCGCGGCCAGCCCTCGTTTCACCATCAGAGGGGTGCGAAGGGCCAGCAAGACACCGATGACAAAAATAAATGGAGAAATCCACAGAAAGATCCGCAGGTACCGCAAGGTTTCCGGAGAACGCTCCAGGATCATGATCTTCTGGGCTTCGGGAAGCGCCGCGATATACCAGGCGCCGGCGGCCAGAACCAGTCCCAGAGGAATCAGGAGCCACTTGGCGCAATACCGGATCAGCGTTTCCCGCAGGTCGGAATTTTTGACGGACAGCGTGGTGACGAATCCGAACAGCCCGGCCAGCATGAAGGCCATGGCGGTTCGAAAGGCGGTAGAAGGCCAGAAGGTCGGGTTGAAGATGCCGTCCCAGAAATCCCGGGTCGTGAGCCACTCCCCGGGGGTGAGCATGAAGGCCACAATTCCGTTGATCACGAACAGAGACAGCCAGCCGAAAATGAAATAGAGCCATCCCAGCTGCAGGTGATGGCGCCGGTCGATCTTTTCAAAGGTATAATAATAGAGGAAGATCACCACGATCTCGGCCAGAAAGAAGAGCCATTCCGTGGCCCATCCGAAAAAGAAATAGTGGATCAGGGTGGCTGCCGCAGTAGGGCTCAGGACCGAAATCACGAACCAGATGCCCACACCGGTAACGGAGCCGAGCACGACCGTGAGCAGCAGAAAAAATCGGGCGTGCATTCGGGTGTAGGCCAGCATGTCGGCGGAGTTTTCCCGGTAGGATTTCATCTCCGTGAGGACCACGAAGAGACCGCCGCCCACGGCGAAATGAGCGATAAAGACATGGATGACCGCCATAAAGGCGATCCAGAAACCGCCGCCGAACACATCGAGATTCCAAACCGGATAGCCGAGGAGCCAAGGGGTATTCATGATTCGTTTACCTCGCGGGTCTGTAAGTAGGGCCGCTCACGCAAGCGCATGAAAAACGATCGTCACCGTAGATGGAATTCGTTATAGGCGATCGGGACGGCAAAAGTCAATAGATGGGCCGTACGATCGCTCGGGGCGAGTGGGGGTGGCTCGAGGCGAGTGGATTGATCCGACGGCGGGTCCCGGCGGATAAAACCGCTCGATGCCGTCGGATCAAAAGGGAGTTGCAGAAAAAAATGGAAATCGGTCAGAAGGGCCAGAAATTTTGATCGTTCCAGATCTGTTCCGTGAGCTGCCGATCCATATCCAGCAGGATGTTGAGGTGGTCCCGCTCCCAGTCCGAAAGCCATTGATACAGCTTTTTTTCTTCGGGATCATCCGTGGTCTCGGCCCGCTTTCCGTAGAGTTCGACGGATCGCTCTTCCATGGAAACGGCGGCCGAAATAGCGGCGGATTCAAAACCGGCGCCGGAAATTTTTTCCCGAAGGGCCTGAGTGAGCACCTCGGATGCCACCTCGGGCGCGTTTCGGGTCTGGTACTCCCCCGGATTGAACCGCCCCTTTTCCTTAAAGGCTTTGAATTGTTCAGAGAGGACATCCTGATGGTTTTCCTCTTCAACCGCCATCATTTCAAAAAATTCCTTCACTTCCGGGCTGTCGGTCTGCTCCGCCACCTTTCGGTAAAAGGCCTCTCCCCGTTTTTCGAACAGGATCGCTTTTTTCAAGATATCCAGTGCCGTGTGCTCCTCCATAACGCCTCCTTCGCTTCCCAGTGTTTGATAATCCGTTCCAGGTCTTTTCTCAGGTACCGTATGATTATTTCTAAATCGGGGTCTCCCAAAAACTCCATGTGCCCGCATTATGGCCGGATCCCCGCACCACCCCGGAATAGCCGAAGGCCATGGACCGCGTGTCCGGGGGCGGTTGCATCTCTTTCTCAAAGGACCAAAAATAAATCTGCCGGCCCCCGCCGGCGCCGAAAAGCAGGGCCTGCTCCAGAATTCGGCCGTTGCCATCGACGAAATAAACGGACAGGCTGAATCTTTTCACAGTTTGAAAATTGGCCGCACCGCCGACCAACTCAATATTCCCGGTCAGGTCGAGGGTTCCGCCCTGCCGGATGTATCGGTATTGGACCACCAGGTCGTCGGTATTCCATACCCCGGAATGGGGGCCGCCCGATTGAAGCGGCGCCCGATTTTCTTCCGCCACCAGTTCTCCCCGATATCCCGGGAAATTTCCCTGACATCCCCCCAGAAAAAACAGGAAGAACAGGGTTCCGACAGCCGCAAGCGATCTAAATCCGATATTTACGGCCATATGTCCTCCAATCGGATCCGCCGCTAAATCGGCGTCTCCCAGAAATCGAACCGGTCCTGATCCTGCCCGACGCTCTGGACCTGTCCGGAATAGCCGAAGGCCATGGATTCTGCGCCGGCCGGCTTTTCTATCTTTCTTTGAAAGGTCCAGTTCTTGCCCATATCTTGGGTGACGGCGCTGAACAGCGGCGCATATTCGATAATTCGTCCGTTTCCGTCTACAAAATAGAGGTTCACCTCCAGATGTTCCACCTTCTGAAAATTTTCCACGCCGCCGGCCAGGGCCACTTCGCCGGAAATGTCGAGCCGATCCGCTTCATTGATGTATTCATAAGAGAGAATTACGTTTCGAGTATTCCAAACCTCCGAATGGGGGCCGCCCGATTTCAAAGGGACCTGGTTTTTTTCTTCCACCAATTCCCCCTGGTAGCTCAGTACATTTCCCTGGCAGGCAACCAGCAGTCCGATGATGATCATAAGGCAAAAAATTTCGATTCCATGCAGAACCCGTCTTTTTGTCATGCTCTCCTCCTTTATTTTCCGTTTCTGTCAAAAAAATGAAACATATATGGAATATAGGAAGGCCCGAGGAAGGTGTCAAAC
>JBKHDE010000033.1:0-27626 GCA_046541495.1 Desulfococcaceae bacterium | reverse complement strand
ACATCCGCCGGTGGGAGGAGATCTATCCGGGCATTGTCCCCAAGATTTTCGGGTATCATGAAAACCAGGACACCGCCTCGCTGCTGGTGGAATTTCTGCCGGGCTGCACCCTGGACCAGATCATCCTCACCGAAAACGCCGATTCGGTCCGGGACGTCATTTTCATCTTCGAAGAGACCCTCAACGATATCTGGCAAAAAACCCGCACCCCCGGGCCTTTCGACACCGACTACATGGCCCAGCTGAAATCCCGGCTGGACGGGGTCCACCGGGTCCATCCCCATTTTTACAGACCGGCCCAGAAACTGGGGGCCCTGCGGGTCCCTTCTTCGGACGATCTGATTCAGGCCTGCACCGACCTGGAGAAATCGGCGCCCGCGCCGTTTACCGTCTTTATTCATGGGGATTTCAACGTCAACAACATCGTCTTCCATCAGGGGGAGGAGAAGGTCTATTTCATCGACCTGCATCGGTCCCGCAAAGCCGATTATGTGCAGGACGCCTCGGTCTTTCTGGTCTCCATCTTTCGAATGCCGGTCTTCGACATCGAGCTTCGGGAACGGCTCAATACCGTCTCCCTCTATTTCTATGAATGGTTCACCGATTTCGCCCATAAAAACGCGGATACCACCTTTCCGTTTCGATTGGCCCTGGCCCTGGCGCGGTCGTTTTATACCTCCATCCGATTCGAGCTCAACCGGGATTTCGCCAGAGAAATGTACCTTCGATCCCTCTTCCTGATGGAACAGACATCCGCCCACCGGGGGCGTCCCCTTTCGGACTTTATTCTTCCGGAGAGCGTTCTTTTTTATTGAGGAAGGAACGCCGATTCAATTTACCTCTTCTATCGAAACAAGGAGTTCAGGCGATGCCGAAAATCGGAGTGGTCGGAACCATCGGCGGATGGTCCTCGGAAATGCTGGCGGACAAGGTGGCGGAAAAAACCGGATACCGGCTGCTGATCGACCCGAAAAAGATCTGTCTGGACCTGGGGGCGAAAACGGTCCGGTATAAAGATACCGACCTGGCCGGTCTGGATGCACTGATGATCAAAAAAGTAGGGGCCCGGTACTCCCCCGATCTTCTGGATCGCCTGGAGATGCTTCGATTTCTCCAGGAACGGGGGCTTCGCATGTTTTCCAACCCCTTTGCCATCATGCGGGTCCTGGACCGCCTCAGCTGCACCGTCACCCTGGCCGGCGGCGGCATCCCCATGCCCCCGACCACCGTCACCGAAGATGTGGATGCGGCCCTGAAGGCCGTGGCCGACTACGAAAAGGCGGTCTTTAAGCCCCTGTTCAGCTCCAAGGCCCGGGGGATGAAGGTGATCTCCGACGGGCCGGACGCGCGCCGGAAGGTAACGGCCTTCAAACAGGAAAACGAGATCATGTATATCCAGAAAATGATGGACCTGGGGGGCCAGGACCTGGGGGTCGCCTTTCTGGGGGGGGAATACCTGACCACCTATGCCCGGCGCGGCCAAGACGCTTCCTGGAACACCACCACCCGGTCCGGCGGCAAATATCAGCCCTATACACCCTCTGATAAGACCGTGGCCCTGGCCCACCGGGCCCAGGCCCTTTTCGGTCTCGATTTCACCTGCGTGGACGTGGCCGAAACCCCGGACGGACCGGTGGTCTTTGAGGTCTCGGCCTTCGGCGGGTTCCGGGGGATTCAGACGGCCAGCGGCCTGGACGCCGCCGGTCTTTATCTCGAGTACGTTTTGAAAAGGACCTGAACCATGACCTCGGCCACCGAATCCGTTCAGAAACTGGTGAAGCATATTCGCAATCGACACCCGGCCGTTCATGGGCTCGGCTTGCGCTTCGGAGACTGCCGCATACGGGTGACCGCCGATTCAGCCGAAGTGGCCGATGCCCTGCGGGGCTATTTCCGCTCTTTCCTGGACCGGGAAAACCTTCCGCCCGATATCGCCATCACCGCCCACCAGACCGATCCGCCGGAATTTGCAGGCCCCTTCATCATCAAGGAACCGGATCCGGGAAAGACCAACATCAAAGAAGAATTCATCGATTTTTCCGACGGACGGGCGGTCCGCAAACGGCTGACCGGCATGGTCTTTCTCTTCGGAGGCCGGGAGCACCTGGCCGTGGGTCCCTGCCTGAAGAACATCAACCAGGTCGTCAACTTCATCAACAACCGCTATATCGAACAGGTGCTTTGCCGCGGCGCACTTCTGGGCCACGCCGCCGGGGTGCTTCGAAACGGTCGGGGAATGGCCCTGGCCGGCTTCTCCGGGGCGGGCAAATCCACCCTTGCGCTGCAAATCATGGCCCATGACGCCGCCTTTGTGAGCAACGACCGGGTCATGATTCAACCCGAGGGTAAACGCCTGAACATGCACGGAGTGGCCAAGCAGCCCCGCATCAATCCGGGCACCGCTCTCAACAATCCGGCCCTGACCGGCATCCTGTCTCAGGAGGATCGGGACCGGTTCGGCGGCCTTGCCGAAAAAAACCTCTGGGCGGTGGAGCATAAGTATGACGCGGCCATCGAAGACTGCTTCGGTTCGAACCGGTTTACCCTGCGCGCTCCCATGGATGCCCTGATTATCCTCAACTGGCGACACGGCGGGGGGGATCTCGCGGTTCGGATCGTGGATCCGAATGAACGCCGGGACCTGCTGAGCGCCTTTATCAAATCCACCGGTCTCTTTTTTCTTCCGCCCGCAGACTGCCGCATGCCGGAGCCGTCTCCGGAAAACTATATCTGTTATCTCTCCCCCTGTGATGTTATAGAGTTCAGCGGCGGCATCGATTTCGGCCAAGCCGCTCGAATATGCCTGGCGTATCTGGAAACCGGGGCCGTTTAACCCAACCACCGAGCATCACTTGAACCATGGAAATTCAGGTCACCCGCAGCATCAAACTGCCCGATCCCCTGAAGCTTGCCCGCTACCGCCACCGGCCGGACCTGGGCCCGAAGATTCTCTTTTTCAGCGGCGGAAGCGCCCTCAAGGATGCGTGCCCCGAACTCATTCGATATACCCATAATTCCATCCACATCATCACCCCCTTCGATTCCGGCGGAAGTTCGGCCAAGATTCGAGACGCCTTCGCCATGCCCGCCATCGGGGACGTCCGCAACCGCCTTCTGGCCCTGGCCGACCGCAGCCTTCACGGGTATCCGGAGATCCACCGGCTCTTCGCCCACCGGTTCCCCACGGACGGCGACCCGGAAAAACTCACCTATGAGCTCAACCGAATGATTCGGGGGGAGCACGAACTGGTGGCCGACATTCCGGACCCCATGCGGAAAATCATCCGCCACCACCTGGATCTCTTCCGGAATTACATGCCCGAGGATTTCGACCTTCACAAGGCCAGCATCGGCAATCTGATCCTGACCGCCGGCTATCTTGACAATCGCCGGAATTTTGATATTATTATTTTTATATTTTCAAAGCTGGTTCAGGTTCGGGGGGTGGTTCGGCCGGTGGTCAACCGGGACCTGCACATGGTCACGGAACTGGAAAACGGAGACCTGATCATCGGCCAGCATTCGCTGACAGGCAAGGAGAAGCCGCCGATCTCCTCCAAGGTGATGCGGATCTACATCTGCGAGCATCGCGATCATCCCCGGCCGGCTGAAACGGCCATTCGGGAAAAGATGCAGGAGCTGATTCGGGATGCGGATGTGATCTGCTACCCGATGGGGAGTTTTTATTCGAGTCTCATCGCCAACCTTCTGCCCAGGGGAATCGGAGACGCCATTCGCCGCAATCCCTGCCCGAAGGTGTTCATCCCCAATACCGATACCGCCGACCCGGAGGCTTACGGGATGAGCCTGAGCGATCAGGTCCGAACGCTGATCTCATACCTGCGCCGGGATGATCCGGACGGGATATCGGCCCGGGAGGTGCTCGATTTTATTCTGATCGACAGCGAAAACGGCCGATATCCCGGCAGTCTGTTCGGGGATTCGCTGTCCAGAATGGGAATCGAGGTGATCGACACCCCGCTGGTAAGCCCGGAAAAACAGCCCTTTATCGACGAAAAACTGCTGGTGCCGATTCTGCTCTCCCTGGCCTGACCCCGCAACACCCTCCAAGAAGGGAGTCCCATGCCGCAGGAACGCAATAAAATTCTGATGGAAAGCATTCGTCGACTGGTTCGGCGCAATGCCACCTCTCATCTGCGGAAGATCGTCCGCAAAACCCACGGGGCCGACCTCGCCCGAATATTCCCCAATCTGACCCGTCCTCAGCAGCACAAACTGTTCGATGTGATCGAAGACAACCAGAAAAAAGGGTTTATCTTCAGCGAACTGGAAGAGGACTCCTTTCTCGAATTCATCGAGGAGCGCAAACTGGACGAGATTGTCCATGTTCTGGAATCGATGCCCAGCGACGATATCGCCGATATCCTGGAACGGCTTCCCGATGAAAAATCGGACGCCATCCTCCAAAAGATGAAACGGGAAGGCTCCGAACAGGTGGAGGAGCTGCTCGGGTATGCCAAAGACACCGCCGGCGGCATCATGGTTCCCGATTTCGTGGCCCTTCGGGAAGATGCCACCGCCGGAGAGGCGATCCGGTCCCTTCAGGTCGAACACCAGAATGTCGAAATGCCCTTCTATCTTTACAGCGTGGATGAAAACGGGCGGCTGGTGGGGGTCTGTTCCCTTCGCCAGCTGGTGGTGAACACCCCGGAGACCCCGCTTCGGGATTTCATGTCCACCGATGTCTTTTTCGTGCGGGTGGATACCGATCAGGAAGAGGTGGCGCGTCTGGTCGCCCGGTATGACATTCTGGCGGTGCCGGTGGTGGACCATATGAACAAACTGGTGGGGATCGTTACGGTTGACGATGTCATCGACATTATTCGGGAGGAGGCCACCGAGGACTTTCTCAGAATGGCCGGGGCCGGCGCCGAATTCGTGGAAACCAAATCGATCTTCAAAAGCCTCAAGATTCGGCTGCCCTGGCTCTTTGCCAGCTATCTCGGCGGGCTCTCCGCCTTTTTCATTATCGGGCAATACGAGGAAAGCCTTCACAAGCTTCCCTATCTTGCCGGATTTATCCCGATCATCATGGGCATGGGCGGCAACGTGGGCACCCAATCCTCTACGATCGTGGTGAGGGGGTTGTCCACCGGTCTGCTCCATGTCCGGGATATTTGGAAAGTGGTTTTCAAGGAGCTGAGTATCGGATTTCTGCTAGGGGTGTTTTACGGCGTCCTTATCGGGAGTGTCGCCCAGTTCCAGTTCACCCTAATCCGACTGGCCATTTCCGTCGGCGCCGCCATGATCATCTCCATGTCGGTCTCCTCCCTGGTCGGGTCCCTGATCCCGATGATCTTCGCCCGCCTCAACATCGATCCGGCCGTGGCCACCGGACCCTTTGTAACCACCTCCATCGATATCATCGCGGTCTTCTGTTATTTCCAGATCGCCACCATTCTGCTGGGGATCTGAACAAATCAAAGGGAATGCCTCCTGATCAGCCGCCGCTATCCTGTGGAGCAGGCTTGAGGATTAGAAACGGAAACCCTAAATTTACATGATTCACCCCATGGCGATCCTCCTTGGAGAGAGGTAGAAGTTCTGATCGCTCATCTTATCCAAGGAGGCTCTACCCCCATGCTCATTTTCGATTTCGACGGCGTACTCATCAACTCCATCGACGAGGTGACGGTCACCGCTTACAACGCGGTCTCCGGAGAATCCGCCACAACGCTTGAGGAACTTCCCGGGGACCTGGTCGCCCTGTTTCAGCGAAACCGGTTTCACGCCCGGGCAGCGCCGGATGTGTTTTCTCTGATGGACTGGTGCCGGCGCCATTTCGAACAACAATCCGATCACCTGCTCTCCCCTTCAGAATTCCAGGCCATTCTTTCCGAAGACGACCGCCCGCCCGAAGCACGGCGAGAACAGTTTTTTAAAACCCGGCGCCGCTTTGTTGAAAAAAACAGAGACGCCTGGTTCTCGCTGAATGCACCCTATCAGCCGCTGTGGGATGCACTCATGGAAAGGGGCGGCCGCCGGGTAGTGCTTCTGACCAGCAAAAACCGGGCCGCCGCCGGAGACCTGTGCCGCCGTTTCGACCTGCAGGTGGCGGATGAAAACATCTATTCCGGGGACGGGGGCGCCAACAAGATCGACAACATGAACCGCATCCACGAGCGGTTTCAGCGACCCGCCTACACCTTCGTCGACGATAATCTGGCCAATTTGAAACAGCTCGACGACCACTTCAACCAGAACAAAGACTTTCTCCATCTCTTGATGGCCGCCTGGGGATATGTGGGCCCCGACGACCGGGACCGCGCCGGTCAGTCCGGCTACCCCTGCATCACCCAGACCGATCTGATCCACCGGCTCGAGGAGGAATTGCCTGCCTGATTATTGGCCGGAGCGCAGCTGCCCTGACCCTTTTGGATATGAACACATACTCACACGCCGATTGTTGAAAGGTGATGGAGTTCTTGCTTTTCGTGCGCGGTCACCGGTTCGGTCAACGGCAGAAACACCCTGAAAACGCTCCCGCGGCCGGGCGTGCTTTCCACGTCGATGGCGCCGCCGTGGTATTCGACGATGCCCAAAGTGACGGAAAGACCCAGCCCGGACCCTTCACCCATCTTTTTGGTGGTGAAATAGGGTTCGAAGATCCGCTCCTTGACCTCTCGGGAAATACCCGAGCCGGTGTCGGCGATTTCGATCCGGACATAGCGGCCGGGCGGGATGGCCGCGGCAAGGAACCGCCGCTCCCGGGACAGTTCCATCTCCTCCATGGCGACGGAAAGGACGCCGCCGGATTCCCGCATGGCATGGCAGGCGTTGGTGCACAAGTTCATCAAGACTTGATGGATTTGGGTGGGGTCGCCCATGACGGTGTAGGCATCGGTCGGCGGCGAAACATCGATGTCGATGTGTTTGGGGAGGGTGACGGAGACCAGTTTCAGCGTCTCCTTCAGCACCGGTCCGATGTCGATGGGAGCAAAAGCCGATTCCCCGCGCCTGGCGAACTGAAGGATTTGTCGAACCAGATCGGCGGCCCTGCTGCTCGATGAGATCACCCCTTCCATATAGGTGCGCAGCTTGCCCGCATCGGCGCCGTTTTGCAGGTGTTTCAGAGCCAGGTCCGCATACCCGACGATGCCGCCCAGGATATTGTTGAAATCGTGGGCGATGCCGCCGGCCAGAGAGCCGATGGCCTCCATCTTCTGGGCCTGGCGCAGCCGGTGCTCCAGATCTTTCATTCGGGTGATGTCCCGGGCGATGCCCTGGGTTCCGATAAAGGTTTCGGGAAATGGCGGCCGTTCCTCGTAGAGGCCTTCGGCGTCCACCAGCATGATGCTGGGTTTAGAGCGCTGCGTGCCGCGGGAACCGTTTCCACCGCGGTGCTCTTTTTGCAACAGCCGCAGCGTCAGATGTCGGGTTTTGAGATGACCACTGCGTCGTTCCTTGAGCCCCTGTTCCGCCGCCTCCCGGTCGGCGGGATGGACAATATGGATGATGTCGGTTCCGATCAGCTCGTCGGGACGGTATCCGTAACGGCAGACAGCGTCATTGATAAAGGTGATCTTTCCGTCGGGATCGAGCCGGTAGAGGATGTCGGGAATGGTCCGGATGATGGAATCGAGCATCTCCTGGGCCCGTTTGCGCTCCTGGACCTCGACGCGGCGTTTTTCCAGCAGATCGGCCAGCTGGACGCTCATGGCGTTGAAACGCCGGGCGAGGTCGCCGATTTCATCGTCCCGGTCGGGTGCTACCGTCACGCCGGGTCCCTCGGTCTCGATCCGGATCATGGCCGACCGGAGCCCGTCGATGGGGCGACGAACGCCGATGGTCAGCAGTCGATTGAGTATGAAAAGCATCACCAGGAGCGTGGCCAGCAGCAGGACCGCCAACGCCGCGAGCGATATCCGTTTAAACCGTTCGGCTTCGGCCAGGGAATATTGAATGCGGATAAAGCCGATGGGTGCGCCCATGGCCGATATGGGGGCCTCGAAAGCCAGGGACCGGAGCCCGCGCCATGTCTCCGGACACGTCCGGACCTCTCCATCGGGAGGGGTAGCCGTCAGCGCGGGCGCATCGCCCCCTAAACGGTCCAAATGGCTCAGCAGGTCGCCGCCCCGGTCGTAAACCGTCACCGACAGCATGCTGTCCAGGGCGAGGATTTCTCGAATCCGCAGCCGGATTGCACGGATACGCCCCTCGAAGATTTCATTGGCCAGCGGCATCTCCTCCCGTTTCAGCAGCATCTCCAGAAGGGTTTGGCTTTTGGCGGTCAGGGTGTCCGTATGGGCCCTGAGGAGTCCCAGAAAGACGATGCCGAAGACGAGGGCCACGGCGGCGAAGGTGATGAGAATGGCGGTGACGATCCGGTTTTTAAGAGAGGTTCGCATGGGCCCCCGGGCTACATGAACCGGTCGAAAACGGTGGCGTCGTGACCGAATCGTATCATCACAACAGCCTTTTCCGGGTCGCCGTTTTCGTCGAAAGTGATCGTGCCCGTAATGCCCTTGAAATCCCGGGTGTCGGCCAGGGCGTTGCGGATGGCCTTCGGCGCTGCGGATCCCGCCCGGCGGATCGCGTCCGCCAGAAGGTGAACCGTGTCATAACTCAACGCCGCCAGGCTGCCGGGGCGCCGGGCGTGCCCGGCCTCATAGCGGGCCGCGAAAGCCTTGCTGCGCGGATCGGGCAGGTCCACGTGCCAGTGGTCTGCAAAATAGCTTCCTGCGAGGGCGTCTCCGGCATACTCGTACATCAGGTCGTCCCATCCGTCCCCCCCGATAAAGACGCTCTCGATGCCCATGGACCGCGCCTGACGGATGATGAAGGCTGCATCCCGGGTATACCCGGGAATGCAGACGACATCCGGCGAGGCCCGCTTTATATCCGACAGGTGAGGGGTAAAATCGTTGTCGCTTTGAAGGTAGTCCGCCTCGGCGAGGACCCGCCCGTCCTGTTGGAATCGTCGGGTGAAAAACCGGGCCAGATCTATCGAATACTGGTTGCCGGCGTTGACCATGACCGCCGCGGTTTCCGCACCGAGCACGGACAGGGCGAACCGGGCCATGGCCTCGCCCTGCAGGCGGTCTGTATAGCAGGTGCGGAACACATAGGGCCGGTCTCGGGTGATCGACGGATTTGTGGATGCGGGCGTCACCATGGGGATGCCGGCCGCTTCCAGGATCGGGGCCATGGCCGAGGAGTGGGAACTCCAGACAGCCCCGACAACCGCGCAGACGCCGTCTTGAACCGCCGCCTCGGCGACTCGCCGCGAGCCCAGGGCGGTGCTCTCGTTATCGTAGGCCTTCAGCTCGATCTGCCGGGCGAGCACTCCGCCCTTGAGATTGATTTCGTCGGCCGCGAACCTGGAGGCTTCGAACATCGTCCGAACCGCCGGCTCGGCCTCTCCGGTCCCGGCGAATATGAGGCCGACACGGACCGTTTCGGGCTGCATCGTCGTGAGAAAGGTCGACCTCTCCCCTTCGAATCGGAGGACCGCCAGGGATTTTTCCGGATCGCCGTTCCGGTCGAATCTGTAGGGTCCGCAGGCGCCCACAAATCCCTCCGTTCGGGCCAGGGCGTCACGGATGGCTGCGGAATCGGTCTGCCCGGCACGTCGGATGGCGTCGAAAAGAAGATGCACCGCGTCGACGGCCAGCATCTCCACATCGCCGATGGGGGCTTCCTTGCTCGCCGCCAGGGCCGCCACGGCTTCCGAGAGCCCGCCGCCCATATCGGCGTCGGGATGCCAGTGGGCGGAAAAACAGGCCCCATCCGCCGCCGCGCCCACCGCCCGGGGGATGCTGACATCCCAGCCGTCGGCCCCGATAAAGACCGATTCGACGCCCGCCCGGCGAGCCGCAGCAATAATGCGGGCGCTGTCCTCCTGGTAGCCGGGAAGAAAGACCACGTCCGGACCGGCCGCCAAAATGGATGCCGCTGCCCGGTCGAAGGTCTCGACATCCGGCAGATAGTCCTCCCGCGCTAGGACCGATCCCCCCAATTGTTGAAACTGCTCGGCGAAGACATCCGCCAGATAGGGGCTGTAGGTATTGCCGATATTGACCATGAGGGCGGCCGACGCCGCTTTCAGATCCTCACGGGCGAACCGGGCCAGAGCGGCCCCCTGGAAGGTGTCGGTGTAGTTGATGCGGAAGATGTAGTCGCCGGCCCGGGTGATGTCGGGGTGGCTCGCCCCCACGGCGATCATGGGAATGGCGGCGGCCTGAAGCGCGCCGGCCATGGTCAGGGCATTGGAACTCCGTTGCCCCCCGATGACCGCGGCGACCTTCAGATCCGCCGCTGTTTCGGCGGCCGTCCGGGCGCCCAGGGCCGTGTTGGCGTTGTCCAGGATCGTGAGTTCCACCGGGCGTCCCAGCAGGCCCCCTTCGGCGTTGATGCGATCCGTAAAAAAACGGGCGACATCGGGCAAGGCGCTCTGGATGCCGGCGGGCAAGCCGCTCAGGGGCGCGATGACCGCAATCCGGACGAGATCATCAACCGCGTTGCCCGGCCGTTCACCGGCGGCCCGGCGGTTGCCGTCGGGGCTTTCCGTCGCCGGGGGCCGAAAGGTCGGGGTTTCGGGCGCCTGAAGCACCCACCAGACGCCCGCCGCCGTCAAAGCAAAGATTAAGAGCAATGCCCAGAAACGCCGCATGTCAGACCTCCTTACGCTTAATACAAGCATAAAGTTCTAGACGAACAAAGCCCAAAATACTCATATTCTTATTGTATTTAAGTGTTTCACAAAACCCCATACCAGCAGAAAGGAGTATTTCGAGCGAAAAAGAGTATCGATAAAAAATTAAAGAATCGCAAGCAGAAAATTAAAATAGCTAAAGTTTCCCACTTTCCAGAAATATTAAGTATTTGGGATTAAAAGGGATAATCTGGCCAACCTGAAACAGCTCGACGAGGAATTGCCTGCCTGATTAAGTAGTCCCCCTTCTCGATATACCGAATTCTCCGTATTTACTTTGGATGGGCATCCATCGATACTTTTTGCGGCGAATTCGAGCCGGGAACTGAACCCGGACGGCATATCGAGGAGAAGAAATGCATCCGATCACGAACACCCCATATGAATTGCTGTCCCCCTGGGAGCCGAGCCTGCTGGCCATGGCGGTCTACGTGTCGGCGGTGATCGTCGCCATGGCGGTGGTGCTGGTCCTGACCTCCCGGCTCGGCCCCCGAAACCCCAACCCGGACAAGGACCGGGTGTACGAAAGCGGCGTGATTCCCTCAGGACAGGCTCAGTTCGACTTTCCGGTCCCTTTTTATATGATCGCCGCCTTTTTTCTGATCTTCGATGTGGAATCCGCCTACATCTTATCCTGGGCCGTGGCATTCAAGCCGCTCGGGTTCGGCGGATGGATCAAGATCACTTTTTTCATTCTGGTCCTGCTGGTCAGCCTCTTCTACGTCTGGGCTAAAGGCGGGCTGGACCGCGGCATCTCCGCACGCGGGGCCGACAAAAGATGACCCGGCCCTCCGCCCGTGACGAATTCCGGACCGAAGCCCCGGATACCGGGGCCCGTGAATCCGGCACCCGAGATCCCCATACCCGGAACTCCGATCCCCGAAACCCGGATACCCGGGACCCGGATACGATGGACACGGTCATCAACTGGTGCCGCCAGTACAGCCTCTGGCCCCTCTTTTTCGGCCTCTCCTGCTGTTTTGTGGAGCAGGCCGCGGCCTTCGCCTCCCGATACGATATCGCCCGGTTCGGCGGGGAGGTCTTTCGCGGGTCTCCCCGGCAGGCCGATCTGCTCATCGTCTCGGGCACCGTCTTCAAAAAAATCGCCCCGGTGGTGCGGCGGCTTTACAATCAGATGCCCGATCCCAAGTGGGTCATCTCCATGGGCTCCTGCGCCAACTGCGGCGGCATGTACGACGTCTACAGCGTGGTGCAGGGGGTCGATCAGATTCTGCCGGTGGATGTTTACGTCCCCGGATGCCCGCCCCGCCCCGAGGCCCTGCTGCAGGGGCTGATCATGTTAAGAAAGAAGATCATGAAAACCGAGCGGCCGGCTGCAGCCATCCTGCGAAAGGGCGGCACGGAAGGGACGCAGGAGACGGAGTTGACGGCCGGAAAAACCAAATCCCGGGATACCCGGGGCCCCGGCTACATCGACATCCCCGAACGGGGGACCTCGGTCCGGCCGCCCCGGTTCTACGGCACTCGGTCCGATCTGATGTGGACACCACAACCTCATGGTATCGAGTTGACCGAGCACCAGACCACCCTGGCCGAGTCACTGACGGCGCGGTTTCCCGGTGTGGTCCGGCAGGAGTCGCCTACGTCCGACATGCCGAGCTTTCAGGTCTCGCATCAGGAGATAAAAGAAGTCCTTCGGTTTCTGAAATCGGACAGCGATCCCAAATTCCTGCGATTGGACGACCTCACGGCCATCGACGAATCGGCACGGCGCCGTCCGAAGGGAAAGACCGGTCCGACGCCCGATTTCACCATGGTCTACCACCTCCTCTCTTTCGACACCGCCGAGCGGATGCGCCTCAAGGTGGAACTGGAAGGCCGGGCCCCCGAAATCCCGACGGTGACCGATATCTGGCCGAGCGCCGCCTGGTATGAGCGGGAGGTCTATGACATGTTCGGGATCAGCTTCGACGGCCACCCCGATCTTCGGCGACTCCTGATGCCCCATGACTGGGAGGGGTTTCCCCTTCGCAAGGGGTACCCGGGCCGGGCCACCGAGATGGCCCCCTACACCCTGAAAGACGCCCAAAGCCACGAATCTTTAGACGCCGAGACCGCCCTGGCGGGAAAGGTCGAGGGCGGCCGCTATTTCATTCTCAATTTCGGCCCCCACCAGTACTGCACCCACGGGGTGATTCGCCATATCCTCGCCCTTCGCGGCGAAAAAATCACCGGCATGGACATCGATATCGGGTATCACCACCGGGGGGCCGAAAAGATCGGCGAGCACCAGTCCTGGCACCAGTTCATCCCCTATACCGACCGGGTCGATTATCTCTCCGGCGCAGCCAACAATCTCTCCTATGTTCATTCGGTGGAGACCCTTACCGGGGTGGCGGTTCCGGTGCGGGCCGAGTACATTCGGGTGATGCTGACGGAGCTGTTCCGGCTGAGCAACCATCTGGTTTGGCTGGGCACCGCGGCCCATGATGTCGGCATGATGAGCCCCACCTTTTACACCATGCGGGAGCGGGAAGATATTCTGGACATCGCCGAACTGATCACCGGGGGACGTCTGCACACCGCCTGGTTCCGGATCGGCGGGGTGGCCCGGGATCTGCCGGAAGGGTGGCGGGAGCGGGTGGACGCCTTTCTGAAGAAATTCCCCGGCCGGCTTCGGGAGTATGAACGGATGATTCTCAACAACCCGATCTTCAAAGGCCGGACTCGGGGAATCGGCCGATTGACCAAAAAAGAAGCCATGGAATGGGGCGTAACCGGCCCCAACCTGCGGGCCTGCGGCGTAGACTGGGACCTGCGAAAGAAGATTCCCTATTCGGTGTACAACGAGATCGACTTTGAAATCCCCACCCAGACCGAGGGGGACTGCTACGCCCGGTTTCTAGTCCGGATCGAGGAGATGCGCCAGAGCATTCGAATCATTCAACAGGCCGCGGACAACATGCCCAAAGGCCGTTATATCACAGACGACTACCGCTACTGCATCCCTCAAAAACCCGATACCCTGGAAGATATCGAATCCCTGATCCACCATTTCATCAACGCCACCCGGGGGCCCAAAATCCCCAAGGGCGAGGCTTATACAGCCACCGAGGTCCCCCGGGGGGAGCAGGGCTATTATATCATCAGCGACGGGCTCAATATGGCCTACCGAATGCGGATTCGATCCCCCGGGTTTGCCAATGTTCAGACCATTCCATTGATGGCCAAAGGGGAGACGGTGGCCGATCTGGCCGCCATTCTGGGTTCTATCGACTATATTCTGTCGGATGTGGACCGTTGAGGAGAACCCGGCGGAAATGATACCCGAAGCACTCAGAAAGGACCTGAAAGCGGAGATCGCCGCGGCGGAAACGCCCCGGGAGCGGGCGGTGTCGGTGATGTTCGCGTTTCAGAGTCACTACGGTCATATGAGCGACGACGCCGTGAAGGAGGCGGCCGAACTGCTTGGCATGACCCCGGCCGAACTGGAGGAGCTGGCCACCTTTTACGATTTTATCTACCGGGAGCCGGTGGGGCGGTATGTCCTCCACATCTGCGACGGGGTGGTTTGCCACATTCACGGCTATAATTTTCTGATGGACCACCTCTGCAGCCGGTTGGAGATTCAGCCCGGCGGCACTTCCGCCGACGGTCTGTTTACCCTGTTGCCGGTCTGCTGCATCGGATATTGTGACCATGCCCCGGCCATGCTGGTCAACCGCAGGATGCACGGCCGCCTGACTCCGGAGCGGGTGGACGATTTACTGGAACACTTGAAGAAAGAAGCCGATGTACCCGCAGGTTCTGTTTAAAAACCGAAAACCCGACCGGCCTGCCACATTGGCGGAATACCGGGAGAGCGGCGGCTATCAAGCCCTGTCCGAGATCCTGGCCGAGGGCGCTCCGAATGCAATTCTGGAGGCTGTGAAGGCCTCCGACCTGAAGGGCCGGGGCGGGGCCGGTTTTCCGGTGGCCAAGAAATGGTCCACCATTCCGGAGGACGCCCCGGACAGACGGTACCTGCTGGTCAATGCCGATGAGATGGAACCGGGCACCTTCAAGGACCGGGAGATGATTCATGCCGATCCCCACATGCTGATCGAAGGCGCGGTTCTGGCCGCCTATGCCACCGGGTGCGGCAAAGGGCTTCTGTTTATTCGCCCCTCCTACGATACCTCGGCGGAAATTCTGGAACATGCGCTCGACACCGCCCGGCGGGCCGGATACCTGGGGGAGAATATTCTGGGCAGCGGGTTCACCTTTCATCTGGATATCCATCGCAGCGGGGGCCGGTATATCTGCGGCGAGGGGACCGCCATTCTCAACGCCACCATGGGAAAACGGCCCAATCCCAAGAACCCGCCCCCCTTCCCCACCGACAAGGGTCTGTGGGGGCTGCCGACCCTGGTCCACAATGTGGAAACCCTGGTCTGCCTGCCCCACATCGTGCGAAACGGGGGCGAATGGTTCAAAAACCTGGCCAAGTCCGACGACGGGTCGGGCACCAAACTCTACTGCGTCAGCGGACGGGTCAACCGGCCGGGATGCTATGAACTGCCTTTGGGCACACAGTTGAGCGAAATCATCGAGGATTTCGGAGGCGGCATGATCGGCGGAAATCAATTCAAGGCCTGTCTGCCGGGCGGAGCCTCCACCCACTACCTGACCGCCGAAAATTATGACGTGGGCATGGACCCGGTCTCCCTGTCCAATGCCGGCTACCGGCTCGGCACCTCGGCGGTCATTGTATTCGACCAAACCTGCTGCATGGTGGATGCGACCCTCAACCTCACCACCTTTTTCGTTCGGGAATCCTGCGGCTGGTGCACCCCATGCCGGGAAGGGCTGCGGTATATTCAGGACCTGCTGTGGCGGATCGAAAACGGAACGGGCGAGGACGCCTACATCCCCCGGCTTCAGGAATTCGCCGGATACCTGAAAAACGCCTACTGCGCCTTTGCCTTGGGCGCGGCCGGCCCCATCGAAAGCCTGGCGGCCCATTTCGAGGACGAGATTCGCGCCCACCTGGCCGACGGAAAATGTCCATTTAAACACTGAACTCGGTTAAACACTGAACCCGGATTATGCCCAGACTCATCATCGACAATCAAAAAATCGAAGTTCCCGAAGGGACCAAGGTGATCGATGCGGCCGAACGGCTGGGGATCATGATCCCCCGGTTCTGCTACCATTCCGCGCTGGGAGCGGTGGGGGCCTGTCGGCTCTGCGCGGTCAAGTTTCTGGAGGGGCCGGTTCAGGGCATCGAAATGAGCTGCATGACCGACGCCCAAGACGACATGGTGGTTTCCACCGATGACCCCGAGGCGACGGCGTTCCGCCGCTTCATTATCGAATGTCTGATGATGAATCACCCCCATGACTGCCCGGTTTGCGATGAAGGGGGCCACTGCCTGCTTCAGGACGAAACCGTTTCGGGCGGCCACGATATCCGCCGTTACAAAGGAAAGAAACGGACCTTTCGGGACCAGTACATCGGCCCCTTTGTGCAGCACGAGATGAACCGGTGCATCCACTGCTATCTCTGCGTCCGGTTTTATCAGGAGTTCACCGGATACCGGGATCTGGCCGCCTACCAGATCGGATACCGGGTCTACTTCGGCCGGTTCGAGCCGGGTCAACTGGAAAGCCCTTTTGCCGGCAACCTCATCGACATCTGCCCCACCGGGGTCTACACCGACAAACCGGCCCGGTACCGGGGCCGGCGCTGGAACATGGAACGGTCCCCGTCGGTCTGCATCCACTGCTCTCTGGGGTGCAACACCGTGGCCAATGCGCGGTACCGGGAGATGCTGCGGCAGGAGGCCCGGCCCTCCGAATCGGTGAACGGCCATTTTATCTGCGACCGGGGCCGGTTCGGATTCGGCTATAGCAATCTTCCGGATCGGCCCCGCCGTGCGAGAATGGGTAAAGACGAGGTCTCTTGGACCGAGGCGGTGCGGGCCCTGGCCAACCGGCTGACCATCTCGGACGGCGCCATCGAGGTGAAGAAAACGGCGGTACTCGGGTCCGCCCGCAGCAGCCTGGAAACCCAGGCCGCCCTGGCGATTCTGGCCGAAAGCGCCGGATGGTCTATGCCCGCCTATTTCGCGGACCCGCATCAGGCAGGCGCCTGTCGGGCCGTGGTTCGGCGGCTGGATGAAGGGCTGGCGGTATCCATGAAGGAGATTGAAAGGGCCGACTGGATTCTGGCGGTGGGCGCGGACCCGATCAACGAAGCCCCCATGCTCGCCCTAGCCATGCGCCAGGCGGTGCGAAACGGCGGAAAAGCAGGGGTGATCGACCCCCGGCCCGTGTTTCTCCCCTTCGATTTCACTCACCTGCCGATCCCCCGGGAACAAATGGAGTTCTGCCTCAACCATCTGATTCAATCGGGCATTGCCCGGCAGGAGGCCGACGACGCCGGGGAGGCGGTTGCCGCGTTCTATGCGCAATTGCCCGAAGCGGTCGATTTCGAGAATCCGGTTCGGGAGGGTATTTCGGCCCTGGCCGAGGGATTGAAACAGAGTGAGCATCCGGTGCTTATCTGCGGCACCGATATCGTACCCCTCTCCACCCCGGATCTGACCGCCGACCATGCGCACCTGCTGAACCGCATAAAGGACCAGTGCGGGCTCTTTTACATCCTGCCCGGCGCCGACGCCTTCGGCGCCGCCATGCTGGAGGCATCCGCGGAATCCGCCTTTGAAGATGTCCTGAAAGCCATCGAAGACGGGGAGATCACCGCCCTGATGGTGGTGGAGAACGACCTGATCGGCGCCTATCCGAATCGAAAGCGCCTGGAAACGGCCCTGGATCGGCTGGAATTACTGATCGTCCTCGACTACCTTTCGACCCCGACGGTGGACCGGGCCGACTTTTTCCTGCCCACCACCACCGTTTTTGAAACCGATTCCTGTTTTATCAATCAGGAGGGGCGGCTTCAGTATGCCGAGCAGGTCCATGCGGTGGGCACCCCCATTCGACAGCTTCGGGGGCGGTCCCATCCGCCGAGAGAACATCGGGACGAAGTCCCCGGCGGAGACCCCCGGCCGGCCTGGCGGGCGGTCGCCGATCTGGCCCGGGCCCTGGATCTGAATGAAATCCGCCTGTACACCAGCGGGCCGGAATCGTGGCTGACCGGCTCCAAGGGGCCGTTCCGGTTCTTTCAGGAAAAAATCTATCCGCCCCGGGAGGGCCGCATTTTGCACTCCGAAAGCGAGGTGGCGCCTTTCAAATCAAGTATCAAGAAAGAAGCAAAGAAGCCGGAAGCCGGGACCCTCGATATCCTGTTTGTGGACCGGACCTTCGGCACCGAAGCGCTCTCCGCATTCTCCGAGCCGATTCGCCGGGCGGAACCGTCTGCCGCAGCCTTTATTCACCCGAAGGATGCGTCCGAACTGGGGCTGTCGGACGGGGATTCGGCAGTCATCCGGTTCGAGGGAATCAATTTGGAGATGCCGGTCGCGGTGACGGAAAACATGGCTCGGGGGGTTCTGGTCATTCCCCGAAGACCGGATCTGGAATGGCAAACGGCCGGCGCCCGCTTTCCGCGAATCACCCGAAACCGAATCGCCAGGGCCCGAAGGGAGACCGAATAACCATGTGGTTTCTCGGATTTGTGATTCTCCTGGTCAAACTGGCCGCGGTGCTCGGAGCGCTGGTGCTGCTGGCGGTCTACCTGATCTGGATCGAACGGCGGCTGCTGGCCAAATTCGAAACCCGTCTGGGGCCCAACCGGGCCGGGTGGCACGGCGCGCTTCAGCCCTTTGCCGACGGGGTCAAGATCCTGCTCAAGGAGGATCTGATCCCCAAAGGGGCGGACCGGTTCATCTTCATGATGGCGCCGGCGGTGGTCGCCACCTCCGCCCTGCTCCTGTTTGTGGTGGTCCCTTTCGGTGAAGGATTCACCTTCTGGGGCCGCCGGGTGCCGATGCTCTTTACCGATCTCAATGTCGGCCTTCTCTATGTGGTGGCGATATCCACGGTGGCCGTTTACGGAGTCGTGCTGGCCGGGTGGAGCTCCAATTCCCTGTACAGCCTGCTGGGCGGAATTCGGGGCGCGGCCCAGATGATCAGCTATGAACTGTCCCTGGGACTTTCTCTGGTGCCGGTGGTGATGATGGCCGGCTCCTTCAGTCTGGTGGATATCGTCGACGCCCAGGCCGCCTATCCCTTTATTCTGGTCCAGCCGGTCGGATTTCTGATCTTTCTGGTCAGCACCATGGCCGAAGCCCACCGGCTGCCCTTCGACATCCCCGAGGCGGAGAACGAACTCATGGGCGGCTACCACACCGAGTACAGCGGCATGCGGTTCGGTCTTTTTTTCGTGGGCGAATACGTCAACATGCTGGTGCTGGGCTCTCTGGTGGCGGTCTTCTTTCTGGGCGGATGGCGGGGCCCGCTGCTGCCGGGGGTGGTCTGGTTCGTTCTCAAGCTGCTGATCGTGCCGTTTCTGCTGATCTGGAGCCGGGCCGCCCTTCCCCGGCCCCGATATGACCAGTTGATGGCCTTTGGATGGAAATGTCTGATTCCCGTGGCCCTGGTCAATATCATCGCCACGGGCGGACTAATGCTTTTGTTTGGATAAAATGTTTGGATAAATCGTTCGATAAACCGATATGACCCAAAACAAACCCAATATATGGAAGTACAGCCTGAGCGCGGTCAAAGGCATCTACGACGCCTATGCCGTCTCCATGATCAATTTTCTGAGGAAACCGGTCACCGAAGAATACCCGGAGTACAAACGGTCCCTGCCGGAGCGAAGCCGGGGCAGAATCATTCTCACCCGGGACCCGGACGGGGACGAACGCTGCGTGGCCTGTTATCTCTGCTCCGCGGTCTGCCCCACCAGCTGCATCTCCATGGAATCGGCGGAGCGGGAAGAAGACGGCCGCCGATATGCGACCTGGTTTCGCATCAACTTCGCCCGTTGCATCTACTGCGGCCAGTGCGAAGAGGCCTGCCCCACCCTGGCGATTCAGCTCACCCCCGATTACGAATTCTGCCAGTACGAGGTGATCGATTTCGTCTATGAAAAAGAGGATCTCCTGGTGGACCATGGGGGCCGACATCCCGATTACAACTTCTATCGGCACGCGGGGGTCACGGAAAAAGGAGACAAGGGCGCCCATCTGGACGAAGAAGAACCGGTCAACATCAAAAGCAATATGCCGTAAAAGAATGCATCACCGAGGATATTCATGACGCTCTACTCCGTAATTTTCTATCTGCTGTCCATCATCACCCTGACCGCCACCGGAATGGCGGTCACCCGGCGCAACCTGGTCCATGCGGCCCTCTGGCTGGTGGTCTCCTTCTTCGGCACCTCGCTCCTGTTTTATCTTCTGGGGGCCCCTTTTCTGGCCGCCCTGGAGGTGATCATCTTCGCCGGCGCCATCATGATCCTCTTTCTTTTCATCATCATGACCCTGCGAAAAGAAGCGGCGCCCAGAAGCTTTGGAGAGGTCTGGCGGCAATGGCGGCTGCCGTCCCTACTCGGCCTGATCAGCCTGGTCCTGATCGGGTTTTTCATCCTGAGCGCAGCCGGCAGCTACCACCGGTTGATGCCGATGATGGCCGCCCCCATCGACTTCGGCCGGTTTCTGGTGACCGACTACTGGCTGCCGGTGGAAATCGTCAGCTTCCTTCTCTTTGTGGCCCTGGTGGGGGTGCTCTATCTGGGACGGGCCACAGATGAACTGGAAGCAGAAGAATCTTTGCCTTCCGTTGAGGAGAAATCATGATCGTCCCCTTCGGACACATTCTCTTTCTGGCCGGGCTCCTTTTTCTCATGGGTGCGGTCTGCGCCGTGGCCCGACGGAACCTGATCATGATCCTGATGGGGGTGGAGGTGATGCTCAACGCCGCCGGACTGGTTTTCGTGGGATCGGCCCTTCACTGGGGAACCCTGGACGGACAGGCCTTCGTCATCTTCATCATGGGGGTGGCCGCCGCAGAAGCGGGGGTGGGCCTGGTCCTCTTTTATTACCTTAACCGGCGCACCGGCGATGCCGACGCCGATGCGTATGATTCACTGAAAGGATAGGGATGCGATTTCTGCTGATCCTGCTCCTGGCGTTTCCTCTGCTCGGAAGCCTCTACCAAGTGGTTGCTGGAAAACGGCTGCCGCGGCGATGGTCTGAAATCGCGGCGGTGACGGCCGTGACCGGAGCGCTGATCATGGCGGTGGCCGCCGCCGTTGTGGCAGGGGGCAGGCCGGTGATCTTTCCCCTGATGAACTGGTTTTCCGTGGGCGATCTCGCTGTCGGCATGGATGTGATGTACGATCCTCTGGCCGCCGTCATGGCGATGACGGTCACATTTATCGCGGTACTGGTCCATCTATTTTCGGTGTTCTATATGCGGCAGGAGGCGGGGTATGGTCGCTATTACTGCTATCTCAACCTCTTCGTCTTCTTCATGCTGGTGATCGTCACGGCGGACAATCTTATCTTTCTTTTTCTGGGATGGGAGGGGGTCGGCTTCTGCTCTTATGCGCTCATCGGGTTCTGGTATCAGGATGCCTATCATGCCGACGCCGCACGCAAGGCCTTCATTATGACCCGCATCGGGAGCGCCGCTCTGGGCATCGCCATCGGACTTATTTTTGCAACCTTCGGGAATCTATCCCTCGATTTCATCACCCATCAGGCCGGGATGCTCTCGGCGGGCATGGTTCTGGCGATCGGACTTCTGCTGCTCCTGGCGGCGGCCGGAAAATCGGCCCTGGTGCCGCTCTCGGTCTGGCTGCCCGACGCCATGGTCGGCCCCTCTCCGGTCTCGGCCCTGATTCATGCGGCCACCATGGTTACCGCCGGGGTCTACCTGCTGCTGCGACTCTATCCGGTTCTGGTTCTGTCTCCCATCGCCATGGGGGCGACCGCGGCGGTAGGGGCGGTCACCGCCCTGTACGGGGCCTGCTCGGCTTTGGCCCAACATGATATCAAGCGGGTCCTGGCCTATTCCACCGTGAGTCAATTGGGGTTCATGGTCCTGGGGGTGGGAGCCAAAGATCCGACCGGAGGATTGTTTCATCTGCTCTCTCAAGCCTTTTTCAAGGCACTGCTTTTTCTGGCCGCCGGATGCATCATTCAGTCTCTGGGCGGTGTGCACGATATCTTCAAAATGGGCCGCAAGATTCGAAACGCACTGCCCCGGGTGTACGGGTGTTTTCTGATCGGGGCCTTGTCCCTGGCGGCGGTGCCGCCGACCATCGGCTTTTTCAGCAAGGACCGGCTCCTGCTCACCAATCTGACCCATCCCAGCGGGTTTCACACGGCGCTCTGGATCATCGGCACCCTGACCACCCTGATCACCGCTCTCTATATCTTTCGCCTCTTTTTTCTGGTTTTTTACGGCGGCCCGGGACCGAAGCGGACCCAGGGCCCCGAACCCGGACCGGTCCGGCCGATACTGGTGTGGACCCTCTACCCCCTGGCCTTTCTGGCCCTGGCGGGCGGTGTCATCAATCTGCCCATCGGGTCCTGGAACTTTCTGGATCGATACCTGGCGCCGGTGCCCGGACTCGGTCCCCCGCTGGGGGCGTCCTTCGCTCTGGAATGGGGAATCCGACTCGGCAACGCCGTGGTGGCCCTCGTCGGAATCGGCCTGGCCTACCTGGCCTACGGCCCGCGGCCCTTGAAAGAAAAGCCGGCCACCGCGCCCGAGCCGATGCAGAATCTCTTGTATTCGGGATTTTATCTGAACCAATTTTTCCATAACCGGGTGGCCCGGCCCTATGAACGGGCCGCCGGCCTTCTCTCGAACCGGGTGGATCACGGCGGGATCGATGCAGTGACGACCGGCGCAGGACGGCTGGCATCGCGAATCTCCATGAACCTGCGGCTGTGGGCCACCGGACGGCTCTCCACCTATCTCGGCGCCCTTCTGATCGGGTTTACGGCCATGCTGTGCATTCTGGCCCTGGGCCTCTGGTGAGGCGGACGGATTGAATATGAGCTTTCTTCTGAACCTCATTCTGTTTCTGCCGCTGATCGGCGGCATCACCGTGCTGTTTCTTCGGCAGCATCCCGAGCGGTGCCGATGGGTGAGCTTTGGTGTCACCGTTGCCGACCTGATTCTGGTGCTGGCGGTCTGGATCGGCTCCGACCCGATCGCCGGCACCATGGACGGACGGCGGCTGATGGTCGATCTGCCGTGGATTCCGGCCCTGGGGGTCCGCTATTTTCTGCTTCTGGACGGGATCAGCCTGGTGATGATCCTGCTGACCGCATTTCTGATGGTGCTCTGCATTCTGGTCTCCTGGCGAAGCGTCACCGACCGGGCGGGGATCTATTATTTTGTGCTGCTGGCCTCGGAAACGGCGGTATTGGGGGTGTTTCTCGCCGCCGATCTGTTTCTGTTTTACCTCTTCTGGGAACTCCAGCTGATTCCGATCTTTTTTCTCATCGGCCTGTGGGGCCATCCGGACCGGGTCCGGGCCGCAGTCAAGTTCTTCCTCTTCAGCATGGCCGGAGGGCTGTTTCTGCTGATCGCGATTATCGGATTGTATGTAATCCACGGGGCCCAGACCGAGGTCTACGGCTTCACCCGGTATCAACTGATGAACACCACCCTCGGCCCGACCCTGGAGTGGTGGCTCTTCGGGGCCTTTCTGGCCGGGTTTGCGGTCAAGATCCCCATCGTGCCGATCCACACCTGGCTGCCGGACGCCCACACCGAAGCCCCCACCGCCGGGTCCGTCATCCTGGCCGGACTTTTGCTCAAGACCGGGGCCTACGGTCTGCTTCGGTTCGGGTTTCCGCTTTTTCCCACGGCGGCCGCCCGGTCGGCGCCGATCCTGCTGGCCCTGGGACTGCTGGGGCTTTTTTATATCGCCTGGATCGCCCTGTCCCAGCAGGATATCAAACGGATCGTGGCCTACTCGAGCATCAGCCACATGGGGCTGATCGTGGTGGGGCTGGCGGTCTGGAACGAGATCGCCCTCTCCGGCGCGGTGATTCAGATGGTCAACCACGGCATCACCACCTCGGCCCTCTTCATTCTGGTGGGAATCCTGGAGGAGCGGGGCCACAGCCGCCAGTTGGGCGACTACCACGGGCTGTGGCACAGAATGCCGGTCTTCAGCGGTTTTTTTCTCTTCTTCGCCATGGCCGCAGTCGGGCTGCCGGGCCTCAACAATTTCATCGGCGAAATCCTGATCCTGATGGGCGCCTTTCAGGAGTGGCCGGCAGCCGGGATTATCGGTTTCATCGGAATTGTTTTGACATTGATCTATATCCTGCGGCTGGTGCAGAACCTTCTGTTCGGGCCGGTGGACGACCGCATGCCCGGCAACGACATCACTCACAGGGAGGCGGCCGTTCTCATCCCTCTGGCCCTGGCGGTGCTCTGGATCGGGCTTCATCCGGGTCCGTTGCTGGATTTGCTGAACCCGTCGGTGGATCATTTGGTGGACTTGCTCGGGGGGAATGGCGGGACGGTGGATTATATGGCGAGTGGAGCAAACTGAGGCGACAATTGCCAAGGGTCGGCAGCGGAATGCGGGCTATGTCGCCGGGGGGACGAATCCCCCCGGCTGAGAACGAAAAAAGCGCCCTGAAGGACGCTCGGGAGGGCTTCTGATTTGATAATGAATACCTATGCGGTTCATTCACAGCAAAATCATAGGGAATGGGAACGATGTCCGACTGGTTATTGAGCATGCTGCCCCACATCTGCCTGGGAATGGGCGGGTTTCTGGTCTTTTGCGCCGGGGGATTCCTTAAAAAAAGACCGGCCGATCTGCTGTTCGGGATGGCGCTGGCGGCGGTCATTCTCGCCGGATTGACGGTGTTTTTCTTTCCTCAGGGGGCGAAAAATCCCAATAAAATGCTGGATATCGATGCCTTCGGCGCCTATTTCTATCTTCTGCTGGCGGTCATCACGATTCTGGCACTATTCTTTGCCCGGCAGTACGCCCTGCACAAGGGATTTTCCGGAGATGAATTCTACGGCATTCTTCTGTTTGCGGCTCTGTCGATGTTTCTGACGGCGGGGGCCCTTCACTGGGTGGCCTTTTTTCTGGGGGTGGAGTTTCTATCGATCTCTTTTTACGTCCTGATCGCCCTTTCCACCCGGCAGCCGGGCGCGCCCGAAGCCGCCCTCAAGTATTTCGTCCTGGGTTCGGTGGCCGGCGCCTTTCTGGTCTTCGGCATCGCGGTGCTGTACGCCGCCACCGGCAGCATGGTGATCGCCGACAGCCTGGGTCCGTACGCCGATCCGGCCCAGCAGAACCTGATCCTGCTGGGATTCAGTCTCCTCCTGGTGGGGATCGGGTTCAAGCTCTCCCTGGTCCCCTTCCACTTCTGGACCCCGGATGTCTACCAGGGGGCCCCCGCGCCGATCGCCGCGTTCTTGTCCACCGGGGCCAAGCTCTGCCTGCTGGCGGCCCTGGTCCGGTTCGGAATCGCCTCGGCCGAGTGGCTCTGGGACTTCATCACCCCGGTTCTCTGGATCATCGCCGCCCTCACCATGGTCTGGGGAAATATCGCGGCCCTCACCCAGGAGCAATTGAAACGGTTGCTGGCCTACTCCTCGATGGCCCACATGGGATACCTACTGATGGCGCTTTTGGCGATTCGGGAAAGCGGCCCCGGTCCGTTTCTGTTCTATGCCGCCGTTTACGGCCTGATGGACCTGGGGGTTTTCGGCTCGGTGGCCCTGCTCTCCCCTGTTGATCCGGAAACCGCGGATCGGGAAGAGCTGGCGGCCTACCGCGGCATCGGATTCTCACACCCGCTCATCGGCGGTGTGCTGGCGGTCTCTCTCCTCTCGCTGGCGGGGCTTCCGCCCACCGGCGGGTTTTTCGGCAAGTTCGTCCTCTTTCGGGCCGCGCTTTCAGGCGATTTCGAAGCCCTGGCCGTGATCGGCATCCTGGCCGCGATCGTCTCCGTCTATGCCTATCTGAAGGTGATCGTTGCATTGTACTTTTCTCCGCAAACCGACGGGATTCCGGTTCCGGAGCCACCCCTGCCGGGTCGGGCGGCCGGGGTTACCGTGATGGTTTTGCTTGTGTGGATGGGGGTTTTTCCTTCCCCGTTCTTGGAGTTTATCGGGCGAATTGCCGGAGGGTTTTGATCTATCCTGGCTCTTTCAGGCATTTATTGGCCGAACGAATTCTTGCGCTGTCCCCGGACAAACCGATCATCCTCTGCACCGGATTCAGTGAAATCATTTCCGAAGCGAATGCACGAAACATCGGCATTCGAGAAAACATATTAAAACCCATCATCAGAAACGATCTCGCCATAGCCGTCCGGCGGGCTTTGGGCCATCCGTCACCCGGCTGAACCGCTTACTCCTGTCGACTCTCTACCAACTCCTATGAATATTATTATAATTTATTAGTTTATAATTCAGTAAGTTAATTTTTTTTGAGACGGTATTTCTTCACAGATTTTTCCTGCCCATACTGGTTATCTCAATCAGGTTATAGAAGATGTATCATTTATTTCTATAGGTCAGGAGGTCAAAAGATGAAAAATTCACGGTATGGAATTGTATTTCTGGCGCTGTTTTATGTTCTGATGACGGTCGCATGCAGCGGTGGCAGCGGTGGCAGCGGCGGCAGTGGTGGAAATACCGGTGATCTGTCGTTGAGTCTGACGGATGCGACCACCACCGAATTCGAGGGGGTCTACGTCACCATTTCAGAGGTTCAGGTGCTGGTTCCGTCGGATGTGGAAGGTGAAGACGCTATCTGGGAAGTGGTGGCTTCTCCGGAAGGGACCTACAACCTTCTCGAACTGATCAATGGGATGATGGAACCCTTGGGTCTGGCGGAGCTGGCGGTCGGAACCTATGATCAGATGCGATTGATCATTGGTAACACCCCGGATGACGGGCTGAACCTGTTTGAAGAAGTCCATCCCTTTGCCAATTATGTGGTGGTCAAATCGGAGGAGAATCCTGAAGAATTCGTAATCCATGAGTTGAAGATCCCCAGCGGTTTCAACACCGGTCTGAAAATAATGAAAGGGTTTGAAATTCTCGAGGGTCAAACCACCGATCTGCTCCTCGATTTTCACGCCATGAATTCCGTCATCAAAGCGGGCAACAGCGGGCAGTGGCTTCTCAAACCCACCATTAATGTGGTGGCCATGGATGAATCCGATACGATTGAGGGATCCATTATTGATGATGACACTGATCTGCCCCTTGAAGGCGTGAAAGTCACGATTCAAAGGGTGGAAACGCCCGATGATGCGGATGATGCCGACGTGGTGGTTACATCCACTGTGACCGACGCAAACGGCGAGTACCTGGTATACGTGGAACCGGGGGTTTATACCGTCGTCATTACCACCGACGGGTATGAAACCGAGGCCATCGAGGTGGATACCACCCTGGAGGAAGACATCGACCTGAATATCGATCTGGTTCCGTCCGTAAACACCGGCGATGTGGAAGGTGAGATCGTGGTGGATAAAGCCGGCGAAGACCTGTTCGTGAGTCTCAGCTTTATGATGGTGACCATCGTCGACGGCGTTGAAAAGCTGGTGGAAGTCGAATCGGTGAACATCGGCGACGGCGGGGCATACGATGTCAGCCTGGAAGACGGTCTTTACACCGTGGTGGCCCGGTTCTTCATGGGAGACGTGCTGTTGAGTGAAAAGACTTACGAGACCGTCGTGGTGCTGAACGGACTCGACCTCACCCTGAATATCGTTCTCGAGAATGGTGATGAAGATGATATGGATGATGATCAGGATGATGCGGATGACGACCAGGATGACGTGGACGATGATCAAGACGATGTGGATTATGATGACGATCAGGATGATGTGGATGACGATAATGAAAACGAAGAAGATAAAGTAACCGTTTGCCATAATGGCCGTGAAATCACCATCGCCGAATCCGCGCTTGATGCCCATCTAGCCCATGGAGATACGATAGGCCCCTGCGATGGTTCGGATGATTCCGAAGACGGAAACACCGACACCGGGGACAGCGACGATGACGACAGCGACGACGATGATGA
>JBKHDE010000032.1:0-27933 GCA_046541495.1 Desulfococcaceae bacterium | reverse complement strand
CGGGAAGCTGTTTGAGCGAATGCGAGTTCTTGCCGGGCCGGGAAAATATCCCGGGGTGGCCGAAACGGTGATCATGGCCCAAATCCCTTGTCGAAGGGTCGATTACTCGGCGATCAGCTTATCCGGAATGGTCAGGCCCTTTTCCTTGAGGTATTTGATCGCCCCCGGATGAAGCGGAATCACCGAATGCTGAATGGCATTCTCCGGGGTGGTGTTCTTGGCAAAGGGATGTATTTTGACGAGGTCTTCCTGGTTTTCGAACACCGCCTTGGTCAGCTTGTAGACAAGTTCCTCGTCGATATCGGCGTTGCAGATGAAGGTGTTCCAGACCGACGGGGTCAGCACCTCTTTTTCCTGCCCCCGGTAGGTTTCGGCCGGAAGGGAATAGGCGGAATAATAGGGAAATTTCTCGGTAACCTTCTGAATCTGCTCCTGAGTAAACGGAACCACCTCCACATTATGGGTGGTAGCCAGGTCCATGATCGAAGAGGTGGGGGGCGCCACCGCCCAGATGCCCACATCGATGGTGCCGTCTTTCAGGGCATTGGCCGATTCGGTAAAAGACAGGCGGGAGACGTCAAAGGAGGAATAGGGCACATTCAGGGCCTCTTCAAGGACCAGCTGCGCCATGAAT
This sequence comes from Desulfococcaceae bacterium, assembly GCA_046541495.1. GTDB lineage: Bacteria > Desulfobacterota > Desulfobacteria > Desulfobacterales > Desulfococcaceae > JAABSQ01. The sequence continues at coordinate 27,299 of JBKHDE010000032.1, read as the reverse complement.
TCGGTTCCGCTGGCCGGGGCCCCGACGGACACATTTTTGCCCTTGGCCCCGGTCACATTATCGATTCCTTCGTCCTTCAGTGCGACCATGTGAAATACATTGGGATACATGACGAACATGCCTTTGATCTTCTGAGGCTGCCCGTCGAACTTTCCGACACCGTGGTAGGCCTGATAGGCCACATCGCTCATGATTGCCCCGAACAGGGTTTCGCCTTTGTGGCAGAGCCGGGTGTTTTCAACCGAAGCGCCGGTCACCTCGGCCACCGCCTTGACCCCGTCCACGTATTTGTTCCAGATCTCGGCCACACCGCCCCCATAGGGATAATAGACGCCGCCGGTGCCGCCGGTGCCGATGGAAACGAACCGGGTTTTGGCGTCACAGGGGCCTGCAACCAACCCGGCGAATAGAAGGAAAACCGCACAAATCCCACAGAAAACGGCCGATCTTGACATAGATTTACGCATCCTCTTGATCTCCTTTCCTTGGTGGTGATGTTGAGTGAAAACCGCGTCAATGAGCGCTCGTTCACACTGCCTAATTACCAATATCGGCCTGTTTTTGCAATAAAAATAATGAAATGCCGTTTCGCAGACTGAAACATGAAGATAGCTGCTTGATTTCATGAATTTTAATCATTTTCAAAACAAGCGTTCACCGATTTTTTTCAATCAGGATTCATTCAGCTTTTCACAGGTTCATTCATTCGCGACATTCTCCTTGACATTCCTGTTCTATTTCTGGCATAGCATACATCAAAATACAAAACACTGTTTTGCGATATGAAACAAACTCCCCCCCATCTCAACTCTGTGGAAAAGGCGCTCAAAATTTTGCTCTTTTTCCAGCCCGACCACCCCACCTGGGGGGTTCGGGAACTGAGCGCCCGGCTCGGGTTCAGCCCGGCCACGGCCCAGCGGATTCTTCAAACCCTGAAATCCTACGGCTTTATCGAACAGGACCCTCGCTCTCGACAGTACCACCTGGGCAATATCTATTACCAATTTATTCAGACCCTTCAATCTCAGCAACCGATCACCCGGGCCGCCCTGCCGTTTATGCAGAAGCTCCTCTCCGCCACCCGGGAAACGGTTCATCTCAATATCATTCAAGGAAATGAGCGGGTCTGCATCGATACCCTGGAATCACACCGAAACCTGAAGGCCGGCATGCCCATCGGCAACCGATCTCCCCTGTATGCCGGGGCCTCATCCAAATGCCTGCTGGCCTTTTCCACCGATGATTTTATCGACGACTACCTGAAAACCGTTCAATTCGAACCCCTCACCGGGAATACCGTCACCGATCCCGAAGCGCTTCGAAGGGAGCTCCAACGGATTCGGTCCCGGGGATACGCCCTGAGCATGGGGGAGCGAAGTGAAGGCTTGGGGTCCTTGAGTGCGCCGGTAACCGATTTTCGAGGGCTGATCATCGCCGCCGTCAGCCTGGCGCTCCCGGAAATTCGGTACCGGGAGGATTCACATCGGGAATTCTGCCTGGGTCAATTGCGCCGCCAGGCCGAGGCCCTGTCCCACCGCATGGGAAAACCCGATCCGGTTGAATCCACGTCTCAAGAAACAAATGCCTCGAAGAAATTGAAAAAAAAGGAGAAAAAGAATGGATAAACAACCGAAACCGCTGAGCGACCTGACCGTGCTGGATCTGTCGCGGGTTCTGGCGGGCCCCTACTGCTCCATGATGCTGGGCGACCTCGGCGCCGACGTCATCAAGGTGGAGCGTCCGGAACTCGGAGACGATACCCGGCATTGGGACCCGCCCTCGGCGGGCGGCGAAGCGGCCTATTACCTCTGCGTCAACCGAAACAAGCGAAGCCTCACCGTCAACCTGAAAGAAGCCGAGGGCCGGGAGATCATCCGCGAACTCGCCCGCAAGAGCGACATCCTCATCGAAAACTACAAGGTCGGCACCCTGGACAAAATGGGCCTCGGATACGAGGAGATCAAAAAGGTCAACCCCGGCATCATCTATTGCTCGATTACCGGTTTCGGACAAAACGGACCGTACAAGGACAAACCCGGGTATGATTTCATGATTCAGGGAATGGGCGGCATCATGAGCTTTACCGGTGATCCCGAGGGGCCGCCCATGAAGGTGGGGGTGGCCATCGTCGACATCACGGCCGGGCTGTTCGCCTCCAGCGCCATTCTGGCGGCCCTGCGCCACCGGGAGAAAACCGGGGCGGGCCAGTATATCGATATCGCCCTGCTCGACTCGGTGGTGGCCTGGCTGGCCAATGTGGGCAGCAACTATCTCATCTCCGGGCAGCTGCCCCGGCGATTCGGCAACGCCCACCCCAATATCGTGCCCTATGAACCGTTTATGGCCGAAGACGGCGTTTACATCGCCCTGGCTGTGGGCAACGACCCCCAATGGCGAAAATTCTGCAAACTGGCCGGGATCGAGGAACTGGCCGAAGATCCCCGATTCGCCACCAATGCGGCCCGGGTGAACCACCGGGAGGAGTTGATTCCGATCATTCGGGAAAAGATGCTCGACCGACCCGCCGAAGAATGGCTGAAACTGCTGGACGAGAATAAAATCCCATGTGGCCCCATCAACACCCTGGACAAGGTCTTCTCCGACCCCCAGGTGCTGGAGCGGGAAATGGTCGCCGATGTTCCTCACCCGACCGCCGAGAGTTTTAAAATGGCGGCAAGCCCCATGAAACTCACCGAAACCCCGTGCGAGATCACCCGCCATCCGCCGCTTCTGGGGGAACACACGGACGAGGTCCTGAAGGAAATGCTCGATATCGATGAAAAACGGATCGCGTCGCTGAGGGCCTCGGGAATTATTTAGGTCGGGATTTTCCGAAACAAAGATTCTATCGAATAGTCAATTTAAGGAGGAAAAAAATGGATTTCAAACTGTCCAAGGAACTGGAAATGCTTCAGAAAGCGGTCCGGGAATTTGCCGCCAAAAAGATCGCTCCCAATGCTGGCCAGTGGGACGAGGACCACCATTTTCCCTATCAGGAAGCCGTCAAGCCGATGGGAGAACTGGGCTTCTTCGGCACCGTCATCCCCGAGGAATACGGCGGAGAAGGGATGGACCAGGGGTGGCTGGCCGCCATGATCGTCACCGAAGAGATCGCCCGGGCCTCCAGCGCCCTGCGGGTTCAGGTCAATATGGAGGTGATCGGCTGCGCCTACACCATCTTCACATACGGGAGTGAAGACCTGAAGCAAAAATATGTATCGAAGCTTTGCAGCGCCGAATATGTCGGCGGTTTCGGCATCACCGAACCCGACGCCGGCTCCGACGTGATGGCCATGTCTTCCACCGCCGAGGACCAGGGCGACCACTGGCTTCTCAACGGGTCCAAGACCTGGATCTCCAATGCGGCCCAGGCCGACGTCCTCATTTATTATGCCTATACCGATCCGGACGCGGGAACCAAAGGCCTGTCGGCCTTCGTCATCGAGCCCAAGAATTATGGCGGCATCAAGACCTCCAACCTCGACAAGCTCGGGTCCCATTGTTCGCCCACCGGCGAAATTTTTCTCGACAATGTCCGGGTGCCCAAGGAGAACATCCTCGGAAAGCCGGGAGACGGCGCCAAAATCGTTTTCAGCTCCCTCAACCACACCCGGCTTTCCGCCGCCGCCGGCGGGGTCGGCCTGGCCCAGGCCTGTCTGGATGTCGCCCTCAAATACTGCAACGACCGAAAGCAGTTCGGCAAACCGATCGGCCAGTTTCAAATGAACCAGGACATGATCGCCCAGATGGCCACCGAAGTGGAAGCGGCCCGTCTGCTGGTATACAAGGCGGCTGTGGCAAAAGACGAGGGCCGGCTCAACAACGGCCTGGATGTGGCCATGGCCAAATACTTCGCCGGGGAAACAGTCAACAAATGCGCCAACTTCGCCATGCGGATTCTGGGGGCCTACGGCTATTCCACCGAATACCCGGTGGCCCGGTATTACCGAGACACCCCCACCTATTACATGGTGGAAGGGTCCGCCAATATCTGCAAAATGATCATCGCCCTGGATCAACTCGGAGTCCGCAAAGCAAACCGTTAAACCGGCCGCCGGGGGATGAATCCCCCGGCTGAATCTGAAAAAGCCCGCTGAAGCGGGCTCGCCCTTGGGGGAATTCGAAAGAAGGAGCGCCCTTCAGGGCGCTTTTCGGGATGAGCCGGGGGATTTATCCCCCGGCGGCGGGCATGGTATTTCTATGTCGACAAACCGCCTTACTTCACCACATGTGTGCCCATAAAAAGTATGCACCAGCGCAAAGCGCTTGCAATGGAAATCGAAAAAGAAAGCCGACCGGATTTTTCCTCCCTGAAAGGAGCCTTCACCATGAGCAAACCCCTCTCCGAAAAAACAAAGGAGACCGCCGCCCTTTATTTTAAAGACGTCACGGGCGAAAAACCCTATGACCTCTGGCGGGCCTTTGATAAAGACCTGGCCAAGGATCTCTCCATCTTCATCACCGGGCAAATGTACGCCCGGGAGAAGATTCCCCATCCCACTCGGCAATTGGTCACCGTAGCGGCCTTGACCGCCCTTTCCCGATTGGATGAACTGAAGCTGCACATTCAGGCCGCCTTGAACGTAGGCTGCACGCCCCACGAAATCGCCGAGGTGATCTTTCAGACCGCCGTCTACGCCGGGGTTCCGGCCACCAATGCCGCCCTGAAAACCCTCAAAAGCGTCTTGGAAGAACAGGGAAGATGGCCCCTTACCGACGCCGGGGTTAAGAAAAAGGGATGAAGCGGCGATAGGAGAAGGAGCGGCAGGTCGGTTTTGAAAATACGTACATTTCGGTATTTATATCCGGTTGCACTTCCAGTAAGGTGGTCGTGAGATAATGGCGAGAATGGATCAAGGGCTGAAAGGCCATGGCGAAACGGGTCACCTATAAATATGGAGGGGTTCGCTGTGAGAATATCGATGAATCGAAAACGGCTCGCCGGATGGATGCTTCTGGTCGGAATCCTGGCGTTCGGCGCCTGCAAACACGCCCCGGCGGGCGAGTCGACCCGGAACCTTCAACGGCCGGAAAAGGAAGCCGCCGGTGAGGAGGTCCGCAGAAGTCGATCCGCCACGGTTCGCTCCCTGCAATTGCAGGTGCTGGAATCCTTTCCGGTAAAAATCGGGGTCACCCTGTCCGGGGTTCTGCCGGACGGCTGCACCCGAATCGAGGAAGTCGAAACCATTCGGGAAGGGAACGCCTTTCACCTTCGGCTTTACACCGAGCGACCGGCCGATGCCATGTGCACCATGGCCCTGGTTCCCTTTGAGCAGACCGTGACCATCGATACGGCGGGACTGCCGCCGGGCGGCTATACGGTTCATGCCGGCGAACTGACCGCCACCTTCCGATTGGGATCATCGGACGGACGGTCGTCGGATTTAGCGCCGGAAGACAGGGTGACCGAAAACCCCCTGACGCCCTGAATATCTTTTCATCGAACGGGAGAAAGCTATGAAAATCATGATCGGCTATGACGGATCCAATGCCGCCAAGGATGCGCTGGAACTGGCGGTGAAGCATGCGAAAGTGTTTCATGCCCGGATTTACATCATCCGCTCCTTGGTGGGCGGCTCCAGTGAGGATGCCGAAAAGGTCGGAAATGCCAACCGGGATATCGCCTATGCGGAATCCTTCTGCAAGGAACAGGGGGTGCCTTTTGAAAGCCATCTGCTGGTTCGGGGCCTGAAACCGGCGGAAGACCTGGTCCGGTTCGCCGAGGAGAATAAAATCGACGAAATCGTCATCGGCGTGAAGCGCCGGTCAAAGGTGGGAAAAATGGTGTTCGGGTCCAATGCCCGGGAGGTGATTCTTCATGCCCCCTGCCCGGTGGTCACTATCAAATAATAACCCCGCTGAAGCATTCTACCGCACTGAAACGCCCCTCAACGGGCCCGATTGCCGGCATTCACCGCTTTTTCCCAACCGCCCGCTCCATGGGCGGGGCCGGTTTCGCGCGTGCCGCCATGAGTTCCCGAACCCCTTTCAAGGTATCCTCCGCAAGCAGGCGTTCGGCATGAAATCGGGCATCGGCCATATCCAGGTTCAAAATCTGCTCCTGAATCGCGGGAAGAAACTGGGGGTCGACACTGAGGGTCGGCACCCCGATGCCCAGAAGGAAGGGAATGAACTCGGTCTCATGGGCCATTTCCCCGCAGATGGAGATATCCTTGCCCGCCTTCAGCGGGGCTTGAACGATTCGGGCCAGGGCTCGCAGCACCGAAGGATGATCGGGCCGGTAATAGGCCGCCACCTTTTCATTGTTCCGGTCCACGGCCAATGAATACTGAACAAAATCATTGGTTCCGATGGAAAGGAAATCGGCCTCCCGGGTAAAGCTCTCGATGATTTCCACCACGGCGGGCACCTCCACCATCATGCCGATGGCCGGGCCGGGGTGATGTTCCAGGTCCTCCGCCTTTAAGTCGGCCATGCAGTCGAGGACCATCTGTTTGGCCTCCCTGAATTCATCCAGAGAGGAGATCAGGGGAAACATGATCCGCACCTTTTCCGCCCCCGCGGCCGCCCGAAGAATGGCCCGAAGCTGCTGCTCGAACAGATTCCGGTAGTGCATGGAGAACCGAATGGAGCGAAGCCCCAGATCGGGATTCAACCCGCCGGCGGCGTTGGCATAGGCCAGCACCTTGTCACCGCCCACATCCAATGTGCGGATGGTCACCTCCCGGCCGTCCATTTCATCGAACAATCGTTTGTAGATAAAATACTGTTCCTCTTCCGAAGGAAAGGTGGGCCGCACCAGAAACGGAAATTCGGTTCGGTAGAGACCGACCCCCTCGGCATTCAGCTCCCGGACCGATTTGAGTTCGCTCAGCAGGTTGACATTGGCCAGCAGCCGAACCCGGACCCCGTCCCGCGTGCGGGAGATGGGCCGCAGCGGCCGGGCCGCACCTTTGGCGGTTTTGCGAACCCGATTCTGGGTTTTGAACTGTTCGATCACCTCATCGCCGGGGTTGATATAAATGTTCCCGATACGGCCGTCCAGGAGCACCGGGGTTCCTTCGGGCAAGTCCGGCAGTTCCGGCCGATCGGCGATCACCAGCGGAATTTTCAGGGATCGGGCCAGAATCGATACGTGAGAAGTGACCCCGCCTTTGACCAGGATGATCCCCTTGACCTCTTCGGTGGCCAGCTTCAGAATTTCCGAGGGATACAGCTCCCGGGCGATCACGATCCGGTCGCCGTCCAGGCTCTGTTCGCCGTCGTGTTTATAGAGGTTCTTGAGGATTCGGCCGGCCAGATCCTCCATGTCGTTGGCCTTTTCGCGAATATAGGCATGGGAACTGGCGGAGAACAGATTGATATAATGGCGCGCCACCAGCCGAACCGCATCCGGCGGCGATACCCCGTTTTCGATGTGGTCGACGATTTTGTTGATGAATTTGACATCCTTCAGGATCATGAAATGGGCGGTGAAGATCAGAGAAGCGCTTTCGGGAAGCCGCTCCGAGAGCCGGGTCTGGAAGTCCATCAGCTCGTCGGAGGTCTGTTTCAGGGCGTGACGGAAATCATCGACCGTATAGAGCTTGCACAATTGTGAACTACCGGAAAGAAGCGCCCCATGGCTCTTTTTAAACTGAGTGATCGGGGCAAATGCATTGCCCCCGGAGGCGGTTTTTCCTTTGATGAACTGCAAGGCTTCGGGAGGTAGAGCCGGGGTTTTTCCGGTGGCCTCAAAGAGATCCATCAGCAGACGGGCATTTTCCACGGCTCCGGCCAGTTGGGAAGCCGAAGCCCTCAGCGCCATGGCATCCATTTCATTAAAATAGTCGCCCCGCTCGTGCTGCACCACCAGCACACCGATCTTCTGCGCCCCTCGCTGAATGGGGACCGATAAAAAAGACGCGAACCGGTCCTCATCCGCCTCCTCGAAATATTTAAACATCGGATTGCAGCTGGCGGAGGCCTCCCGAAGCGGGCGCTGATGCTCAAAGGTGGTGCCCACCAGGCCCTCGCCGGGTTTCATTCGAATCCGCCCCACCGCCTTGGGATTGAGCCCGACAGTGGCCTGAAGCACCAGGTATCCGGAATCTTCATCAAACAGGTAGATCGAGCAGACATCCGCCTCCAGATGTCTGGAGACCAGATCGACCGTGCGTTGCAGAAAACTTGCGATATCCTGGCTTCCGGTCACCAAATCCACCAGGTCCCCGATATCGCAGAGCAGATTAAAATGGTCGCGGTGTTTTCTGGCCATACTCATAACCGGCGGAATGCCCCACCTTTCCCGAAGAAATTTCAATTTGCGGATAAACAAAGGACTGAATCTGAATCAATCTAAGGCAAAACTCGCCGGGGTGTCAAAGAAAAAGTCGGAGCGGAGAGGATTACAAATTTGGATTATTAAAATACATTTTCGTCTTACAAAAGGCTGATGTCATACAATTTTGTTCTTATCGATTTCTTTGCTCTCAATCGCTGCATCAAATATCACCTTTATTTTCGGTATTTTAAAAGATAAAATCCATATTGGCATTACACTTGCTAACCCTATACCTCAATAGATTTTGCAGATTGATCATGTTAAACTTTTAATAACATTGCAGCGAGGAGGTAACCTTCATGAAAAAGATTTGTCTGTCCCTTTTTTTCGTATCCATAGCCCTTTCCGCCGCCTGGGCTCAGGACCCGGTGACCGCGGAAAGCAACAAAACCGCCATCGACCTGGTTCAGACCCATGCCAACTATCTCTGGACCTTGCTCGCCGCGGTTCTGGTGTTTTTCATGCAGGCCGGATTCGCCATGGTGGAAAGCGGGTTGACCCGGGCCAAAAACGCGGTGAACATCCTCATGAAAAACCTGATGGATTTTTCCATGGGCTCCATGTTTTTCTGGGCGATCGGATTCGGATTGATGTTCGGCGCCTCCCCTACCGGATGGTTCGGTACCTCGGGATTTTTCCTGAGTGACTTCAGCCCGGACGGCGACCCCTGGGTGCTGGTTTTCTGGATGTTCCAGGTGGTGTTCGCCGCCACCGCCGCCACCATCGTCTCCGGCGCCATGGCGGAACGGACCAAATTTGTGGGCTACATCGCCTATTCGGCTGTTTTGACCGCGCTCATCTATCCGGTATTCGGCAGCTGGGCCTGGGGCAGCCTGTTCAACGGCGACGGATGGCTGGAAGGCTTCGGCTTCATCGATTTCGCCGGCTCCACCGTGGTCCACTCCGTGGGCGGATGGGCCGCGCTGGCCGGGGCGATCATTCTCGGCCCTCGAATGGGCAAATACACCAAAGACGGCGGCATTCGACCGATCCTGGGCCACAATATGCCCCTGGCGGCGCTGGGTGTGTTTATCCTCTGGATGGGATGGTTCGGATTCAACGCCGGTTCCACCACCACCGCGGACACCTCCATCGCCATGATCGCCGTCAACACCAATCTGGCGGCAGCGGCCGGCGCCATACTGGCCATGATCACCTCCTGGATCAAATTCGGCAAGCCGGAAGTGGGCATGAGCCTCAACGGGGCCCTGGCCGGCCTGGTTGGCATCACCGCCGGTTGCGCCAATGTGACCCCGTCCAGCGCCATCATCATCGGAGCAGTGGCGGGGGTCCTGGTGGTTGTGTCGGTTCTGTTTTTCGACTCCATCAAAATCGACGACCCGGTGGGCGCCGTTTCCGTCCACGGCGTCTGCGGTGCATGGGGCACCCTGGCCGCCGGCATCTTCAATATCGGCGGCACCTCCGGAAAGATCATCGGGGTTCAGCTGCTGGGCATCGCCGCCTGCTTCATCTGGACCTTCGTAGTCGCCTTCGTCATGTTCAAAATCATCGACGCCACCATCGGACTCCGGGTCTCCCCCGAAGAGGAACTGGAAGGCCTCGACTACTCGGAACACGGCGGCAACGCTTATCCGGATTTCGAGGTGCTCTCATACAGCGGCAGCGCCTCATCCAAAGGCGCGGGAAAACCCGGTTATGCCAAAAGCCCGCTCAAGGGATCGAGCCCGGTGGAACAATCCTGAGCCTCCCTGAGGGTTCCCCAAGAACCATTTACTACTTGGTCTTGTAACACATACCTCTGCCAACCCCCTTCTCCCGATTTTTCCGGGAGAAGGGGATCGTTTTTTGCGCCCCTTCCAATTCAGCCGGTGCCGCATCCTCCCCACCGATAGAAGTCCAATGAATTTTGGTTGATGGATGCGTATTGCCATGAGCGAATCAACTCTGGTATGCTGAAAACCATCTTTGGGATTTTACCGCAACCCGGCCGGGAGGAGTTTAGGCGTGGAATACATGACATACAAGGATGACCCCTGGCTGACCGATTACCTGACCGCCATTCATTTTTCGGTCCGGCTGATCGAATCCAAGACGCGAAATATTCAGGCGCTCCACCAGTTAAAAACAGAAACCGACGCCTTGATTCAGGAGGCGATTCTGGGGAATCTTCCCCTCGAGGTGATGACCATTCAGCGGCTGGCCGCCCGCATTCGACGGGCGGAATCGATGCTTCGCCTTCCCGCAAACCAGATTCCGGAATCATCGGACCGGCCCCGAAATGCCGATGCGGACGCATCCGAACTGGAAGCAGACTATCGCTTCATTCTGGACGGATTTGAGAGGTTTACGCTCAGGGGCGTTCTTCGGGAGTGCAACCGGTATTTTCCAAAAGTGTATCCGGAGATTCAGGATACGGCCGCGATCATATCCCAACTCTTCCAGCGGGATATTCGGTCCGGGCGCATTGAAGAAACCCGGTCGGGGATTTTCCGCCACAGCGGAATCTGATCACCAGGGCGGAAAACGGCACGAAAATCGGCGCTTTGGTAAGGGCGGCAGGGGAAGATCGATGCCGCCCTTTCATGGACCCGGGAAGCGGATGGGGGTCAGCGGACCATCAGAATCGACATGTCTTCAGCCAAAGCGAGCACCTTCTGGGAAATACTGCCCAGGAAAAACTCTCTGATGCCCGAAAGTCCGCGCCTTCCCATGACGATCAGGTCGTATCCGTTTTGGGCCTCCTTGGCGATATCCCGGGCGATGCCTTTTTTCTTCACCTGGGTCTTGATTTCAACCCTTTTTTCATCGAATCCGGCTTCTTTCAACACCTGGGTCGCTTTTGTCATGGCATCCCGAACGAGGGATTTCTTTTTTTCTTCCATGATGCAAAAGCTGGACTGCTGCGATTTGAAATAGTCGGTCAGCTCGGGACTGTGCATGTCGCACAGAGAGGCGGTATCCTGAAACACACTGAACAGGACCACCCGGGTTTCGGCCGGGGTGAACAGTTTGGCCACATGCTCCACAGCACGCATGGCGTTTTCGGAATCATCAAATGCGAGGAGTATTTTTTTCTCCATTTTCACAACCTCCTTGTTCGAGGGTTCAAAAAAACGTCTTTATTCATATCCATACCGAACCACCTGAATATGATCATTATCTATTGGATAATATTATCGTATGAATTTTACAAGGGACAATTTTAATCGGGGAAGACGAATCTGTCGAAATCCATACCGGTCAGCTAAAATCCATCCCGATTTGAAGAGAAAAGCTATTTCATGACGGAACAACAGGATCCATTATCGGCCTTTATCACCCGACCGCGCCCGAATTTCGAGGCTGACATTCGCCTTTTCTGTCTGCCCTATGCCGGCGGCGGCACCCTGATTTATCGCAACTGGCCCGACCTTTTACCGGCGCCCGTCGAGGTCTGCCCCATTCGGCTGCCGGGTCGGGAAAACCTGATCGGAACCGCCCCTTTTCGACGGATCGGCGACCTGACCGAGGCCCTGATTGGTGATCTGATCCCGTTTTTGGACCGCCCCTATGCGGTTTTCGGCCACAGCATGGGGGCCCTCCTCGGGTTTGAACTGGTCCGCGCACTCCGCCGGCGCGAGGTTCCTTTACCCCGCCGTCTGCTGGTTTCCGGCTGTTGGGCGCCCCAGGTGCCGTTTCCCCATGATCCGCTCCACAACCTTCCCCGGAATGAATTCATTGCACGGCTGCGGGAATACGGCGGCACTCCGGAGGCGGTGCTCGATCATGCCGAACTGATGGATCTTTTCGTTCCTGTGCTTCGGGCCGACTTTGAACTGGTCGAAACCTATACCCATATTCCGGAAAAACCGCTTGCGTGCCCCATCTCCGCTTTCGGAGGCGAATGGGACGAAAAAGTCTCCCACGAGGATCTGACGAAATGGGCGGCGCTGACCGAATCGGATTTCAAACTGACCCTGTTTCCCGGGGACCATTTCTTTCTTCACGGCCGGCAAGCGGCTCTGGCAAAAGAAATCACCCGGGTTCTGCTCTGATGTACCGCCCCCTCGGTAAAGGCCGCGGCATCCAAGAGGCGGATTGGCCGGCAACGCGAATACCGCCGGAAATGGAGGCGGATGGGGTTCATCTATGGCGATCCCGGCTTGACCTGGCGGATTCCCGAATGGCGGAACTGGCGTCCTATTTATCACCGGATGAGACGGACCGGGCCCGCCGGTTCCATCTTGAGAAACACCGGCGCCGGTTTATCGCAGGACGGGGAATCCTGCGGCGGCTGCTGGGAACCTACCTCGAACTGAATCCGCGAAAGCTTCGCTTTTCCAAGGGGCGCTATGGAAAACCTTTTCTGCCGCCTGATGCCGGTAGTTTTTCCCTCTCCTTTAATATGTCCCGCTCGAAGGATCTGGCGCTCTTCGCGGTGGCTCGAAGCCGCCGCATAGGTATCGATATAGAAAAAATCCGCCCGCTTCCGGATGCGGAACCGATCGCTCGTTCTTACTTCCATCCGGATGAATTCTCTTATTTGAGGGCTTTACCCGAAGAAGACCGAACCAAAGGCTTTTTTGACATCTGGACCCGAAAAGAAGCATACCTGAAGGCGCTCGGCAGAGGATTGGGAGGTCTGGACGCCCCTGATTCACCGTCCCTGATGCCGGAGGGGGCGGATTCCGGTTTCATCAAAATCCCCGGCGGAATGGGCTGGACGATCGTCGGGCTGGGCCCGGCCCCCCTTTTTTCCGGAGCGGTGGCGGCGGAAGGCGCCGGGATCATCTTTCACCGGTTTTCCCTCTGATTCGGGGGGTTCGCCTGTTTTCCGCCTTCAGTTGTTCTCCGGATGGATTTCTGATAAGAGCTGAGCCTGTGGATCGGTGAAAAAACCGAGAAAAACAAAAGAGAGGAAAAGTGAACATATGGCGCCCGAATCCAACATCGTCCTGATCGGAATGCCCGCCGTGGGCAAGAGCACCGTCGGGGTGCTTCTGGCCAAACGATCCGGCCTCGCCTTTCTGGACACCGACATCCACATTCAGACTCATGAAGGGCGAAGCCTTCAAAAAATCATTCGGGAAGAAGGCCTCGACCGGTTCAAGGCCATTGAAGAACACCATATCCGTTCGCTCACCTGCACATCCCACGTCATCGCCACCGGCGGCAGCGTGGTCTACAGCCCGGCGGCCATGGATCATCTCAAGTCTTCGGGTATGGTGGTCTTTCTAGATCTTTCCCTGGCCCCGTTAAAATCCCGGCTGAAGGATATCGACGGCCGAGGCGTTCTGCGGATGCCGGGCCAGACCATCGACATGCTCTACCAAGAACGCATTCCGCTCTACCGCCGCCACCAGAATATCACCATCGCCTGTGACGGACTCACCCCGGACCAGGTGGTGAGCAGAATTCTTGAATGTCCCCTGCCGACCTGATTTTTTCTCCCTCCCCTCCAAAAATGTATAATTTGATTGCAAAATTGTAACACTTCTTTATGATAGGCGAATGCGGAGGACAGGCATCTCTCCGCGTTTCAAAAAACATCATATGCGATGAGGATCGATTATGAAAAAAATAGAAGAAGTTACCCTGCTCTACGAGATCAGCAAAGCCCTGAGCGAACACCTGGACCTGAAAAAATCGCTGTACAAGGTACTCGGCATTCTCTCCAACTCTCTGAACATGATCCGGGGGACCGTCACCCTGCTCCATCCGCTGCGGGATGAAATCGTCATCGAGGTGGCCCACGGGGTCCCCAAAACCGCCATCGAACGGGTCAAATACAAGCTCGGCGAAGGCATCACCGGCCGGGTCATTGAAACCGGCAAATCAGTGGCCATTCCCAAAATCAGCGAAGAACCGCTGTTTCTGGATCGAACCGACACTCGAAAACTGAAGCAGGAACTTTCCTTTCTCTGCGTGCCGATCACCAAGGGCAATCAGGTGATCGGGGCCCTGAGCGTCGACCGGCCCTATGACAAAAACTATGACCTGAGCACCGGCACCGAAATCTTGACGGTGGTGGCCACCATGATCGCCCGCCATGTCATCAACCTGGAGACGATCCATCTCGAAAAACAGCAGCTTCGCGAAGAAAACCAGCGGCTGAAGGGTGAACTGGAAAACAAATACCGTATCAACAATATCATCGGCAACAGCAACAAGATGCGGGAGGTTTTTCAAATGATCTCCCAGGTTTCCAAAAGCAACGCCACCGTTCTGATTCGAGGGGAAAGCGGCACCGGAAAAGAGCTGGTGGCCAATTCCATCCATTACAACAGCCGGCGGGCGAAAAATCCTTTCGTCAAAATGAACTGCGCGGCCCTGCCCGCCAATCTCATCGAAAGCGAACTGTTCGGCCACGAAAAAGGGGCCTTCACCGGCGCCATCAGGCAGAAGCTGGGTAAATTCGAACTGGCCCACAAGGGGACCATTTTTCTGGACGAAATCGGCTCCATCAGCCTTGACGTTCAGGTCAACCTGCTGCGGGTGCTTCAGGAAAAAGAATTCGAGCGGGTCGGCGGCCACAAGACCATCAAAACCGACGTCCGTATCCTCGCCGCCACCAACAAGAATCTGGAACAGGCGGTGGAAGAGGGCACCTTTCGGGGCGACCTTTACTACCGGCTGAATGTCTTTCCCATCTACATGCCCCCCCTTCGGGAGCGAAAAACCGACATCCTGCTGCTGGCCGACCATTTTCTGGAAAAATACGCCACGGAAAACGGCAAAGACATTCGGCGGTTCTCTACACCCGCCATCGATATGGTGGTGGATTACCACTGGCCGGGCAATGTGCGCGAACTTGAAAACTGCATCGAACGGGCCGTGCTCCTGTGCGAAGAGGGGGTGATTCACAGCTACCATCTGCCCCCGACCCTTCAGACCGGCAAGGAATCCAATACCTTGCCGGATCAATCCCTGGAGGAAGCCATCGCCAGTCTGGAGCGGGAAATGATCATCGACGCCCTCAAAAACACCCGGGGCAATATCACCCAATCGGCCAAACTCCTCAAGACCACGGTTCGTAAGGTCGCCTACAAAGCCAAAAAGTATGGTGTGGAGTATTACCACTATCGGTAAAAAAAGAGAAAAAGCGGGTTGATTTTCAGGAAGAATTCCCATAGGCTTTCCCATTCATGCATCAAATGATATTTTCTGATTCCGCCGGCGCATCAGGTGTATTCCGGGAAGACCTGAGGCGCTGAGTTCCCGTCGTCCCAGATTCAAGCCGTTTTTATGTAAAAAGTCATATTTTCTTTCACGGGCTGTCGGTATAGAAGGAAACGGCAACCAACAGTCCCCGCATTTTTGAAGGGCGTCTTCCATGTTCAACTCCTCGACAGAGGCCCGGAATACCTTTCCGGATTACATCGATCTGCTTCATTACCGAAAAACCCATCAGCCCGATCAAACCGCCTTCATATTTCTAAAAGACGGAGAAACCGAAGACGGCATTTTCACCTATCAGGCCCTGGACCGCCGGGCCCGACAGATCGCTCTTCGCCTTCGCGAACGGGTGCATGCGGGTGAACGCACCCTGCTCCTGTATCCCTCGGGTCTGGATTTTATCGCCGCCTTTTTCGGCTGCCTCTACGCCGGGGTGATCGCGGTTCCGGTGTATCCACCCCACCCGGCCCGTCCGGAAAGGACCCTGCCCCGCCTCACGGCCGTTGCTGTCGACTCCGAGGCCCGCTTCGCCCTCACCACCGCTTCCCGGCTGCCCCAATTTCACCGAACTTTCAGTACGGTACCGGAACTGGCGCCCCTGGAATGGATCACCACCGATAATATCGCCGATGAACCGGCGGCCGACTGGCGAAAACCCTCCTTGACCCCCGAGGATATCGCTTTTCTGCAATACACCTCCGGATCCACCGGGGACCCCAAGGGGGTGATGGTCTCCCATTCCAACCTGATCCGGAATGAAGAAGGCATCCACCGGGCCTACGGAGTGGAACCTCAGGACATCTGCGTCGGCTGGCTGCCGCTTTACCACGACATGGGACTGATCGGAAACGTTCTCCAGTCGATGTATTCCGGCATTCCCTATATTTTCATGTCGCCCATGGCCTTTCTTCAGCGCCCGGTCCGCTGGCTGGAAGCCATATCCCGGTACCGGGCCACCTCCACCGGAGGCCCCAATTTCGCTTACGATCTGTGTACCCGGCGGGTATCGGCCGGCCAGAAGGCACTGTTGGATCTGAGCTGCTGGAAAATCGCCTTCAACGGCTCCGAACCGATCTCCGCCGACACCCTGAACCGATTCACCGAAAGCTTTGCCGAATGCGGATTTCGGCGGGAAACCTTTTTCCCCTGCTACGGCCTGGCCGAAGCCACATTGATGGTCTCGGGCAGCGGAAAAACCGACCCTCCGACCCAGGTAGCCGTCGAGGCGGACGCCCTGGCCCGTCATCAGGTGGTCCTTCTTTCCGCCCACGACATCCGGACCCGGGACATTCTTGCCGCCCGCCTGGTGGGATGCGGAAAATCGCTCCCCGGCCAGCGAATCGCCGTCGTGCATCCGAAAACTCATGTGCCGCTCAATCCCGGTGAAATCGGCGAAATCTGGACCGCCGGCCCCCATATTGCTCAGGGATACTGGGGAAAACCGGTGTTATCCGAAAAGACTTTCCGGGCCCGCCCCGTTTCGGAAAGCGGATCATCTTCCGATGCATGGCTGCGAACCGGCGACCTGGGATTTCTGTGGAACAAGGAGCTGTTCGTCACCGGCCGAATCAAAGACCTGATCATCATTCGCGGCCGCAACCACTATCCTCAGGATATTGAAAAAACCGTGGAAACGGCCCACCCCCTGATCCGCCCTGAAAGCTGCGCCGCCTTTTCCGTGGCGGTGGACGGAGAAGAACGGGTGGCGGTGATCACCGAGGTGGAACGTCGATACCCCGGCCGGGGGAAACGCTACGAGTCCCGCCGAAGATATACCGAACTGCCCGAATATGTGCCTGGTGCGGACCTGCCCTTCAAGCCCGAGGAAGTCATCGATGCCGTCCGAACCGCGGTATCCGAGGCCCATGAACTTCAGACCTATGCGGTTCTGTTGCTGAAGGTGGGCTCCATTCCGCGCACCTCCAGCGGAAAAATCCGCCGCCATGCCTGTAAAGACGGCTTTCTCAACGGGTCCCTGGATGTGGTGGGCGGAAGCATGGCCGACGAATGGGCGCAAGAGAACCCCGATACCGATTTCACCCCGAAAGCCATACCGCCGCCGGAATCGAATACCGAGCCGGATCGACTGGAACCCGCTATTCGCGCAGTAGCGGCCGGTGTGCTGAAGATCGCCCCGACCCAGATCTCTCCGGAACGTCCCCTGACCCGGTTCGGCCTCGACTCTCTCATGTCCATCGAGTTGCAGCACCGGCTGGAACAGGAACTGGGGCTGGTCTGGCCCATGTCCAGATTTCTTCAGGGGCCCTCCACTCGAGAACTGGCCGGAGAAGGCGCGGCCCACATCGCCACTGCTTCACCGCTTTCCACCGGCACAGCCGGTGGTGATACGGCCGGCGGAGAAGCCCCCCTCTCACACAATCAGCAATCCCTCTGGTTTTTGTATAAATTGGCGCCGGAAAGCGCCGCCTACCATGTCTTCTTTTCCGTTCGAATCACCAGCGGGCTCCATGTTCCCGCGCTGAAAACCGCCTTTCAGACCCTGATCGATCGCCATCCCGTTCTTCGAACCACCTACTCCGAATCAGAAGGCCGACCGGTTCAGCGGGTGCATGAAACCATGCCGCTTGCGTTCAACGACATCGAGGCCGGCGCCTGGTCCGAGAACCGGCTGAATGCCGAACTATTTGCGGACGCCCATCACCCCTTCGATCTGGAAAAGGGTCCGCTCCTGCGGGTGAGCCTGTACCGGCGATCCGGTGAAGACATTCTGCTGCTCAACATTCATCACATCGCCATCGATTTCTGGTCTTTTTCCATTCTTCTGGATGAACTCAGGCAGCTCTACCAAGGCGCACCCTTGAATCCGGCGCCCGAATTCTCCTATATCGATTACGTGAATCGGCAGGAACACATGCTGGCCGGACCCGAAGGGAATCGTTCCTGGGAGTATTGGCGGAATCAACTTGCCGGTGGGCTGCCGCCGTTGGATCTGCCGTTGGACCATCCCCGCCCGCCGGTTCAACGCTTTACCGGCGCCTCTCACGGGTTTGAACTCGGCCGGGGGCTGACCCGCCGAATCAAGTCTCTGGCCCGCGAGCGGGAAGCCACCCCGTTCATGGTGCTTCTGGCCGCCTTTCAGACCCTTCTTTTCCGGTACACCGGCCAGACCGACATTCCGGTGGGCTCCCCCACCGCCGGACGCAGTCGGCCCGAATTCGCCGAGGTGCTGGGCTATTTCGTCAACCCTTTGGTGTTCCGAGCCGATTTTTCCGAAGATCCCGCTTTCCTCGATTTCCTGTCGAGCACCCGGCGCCGGGTCCTGGAAGGATTGGAACACCAGGATTTTCCATTCCCCCTGCTGGTGGAACGGCTCCAACCCGAACGGGACGCCAGCCGCTCCCCCCTGTTTCAGGTGATGTTCGTGCTGGAAAAACCCCACCGCATGGAAGCGGCCGCCCCCCTGGTGATTCGAGAAAGCGGCGCCGAACTGAACCTGGGCGGCCTGACGCTGACCGCCTATCCCCTGGCCAAACGGATGGCCCAGTTCGACCTGACCCTGATGATGGTCGAGGCGGAAGGCCGCCTGCTCGCCTCCATTGAATACAATTCCGATCTCTTCAAGGCGGCCACCGTGGTTCGAATGGCGGATCATTTTCAAACCCTGCTGACCGCCATTGTGGACCATCCGGCACAACCGGTGTCGCAGCTGACCCTTCTCACGAATACGGAGAGAATCCGGCTTCAAGACTGGAACGACACCGAGGCGCCGTTTTACCTGAATCAGAGCGTGGTGGAGCTGATCGAGGAACAGGCGGCCCGAAATCCGGATGCCGTCGCTCTGGTTTTCGACAAAACCGAACTTTCTTACGGGGAACTCAATACCCGGGCCAATCGGATCGCCCACTACCTTCGGGAGATTCATCACATCGGGCCCAACGACCGGGTAGGCGTGCTGCTGGACCGGTCGGAATGGGGCGTGATCGCCTTGATGGGAATTCTCAAGGCCGCCGGCGTCTATGTGCCGGTGGACCCGGCCTATCCGCCCCAGCGGGCGGGCTTTATGCTCTCGGACAGCGGCTGCCGGCTGATCCTGACCGAAGAAGCCCGGATGAACTTGCTGGCCGATTTTCAGGACCGGGTCGTGGACATCCGCGCCGTCGATCATGCGGACACCGGAAACCCCGGTTTACCCCTTTCCCGAGACCAACTGGATCAGCTCTCCTATATGATCTACACCTCCGGATCGACCGGACAGCCCAAGGGGGTGATGCAGACCCACAACTGTCTCAGCAACCTGATCCGGTGGCAGATCGACCAGACCGGGGCCGGGCATCGAATTCTTCAGTACGCGGCCCTGGGCTTCGATGTCTCCCTTCAGGAGACCCTCTACAGCCTGGCCTCGGGCGGCACCCTGTTCGTGATTCCGGCGGCGCTTCGGTATGACATGCCGGCCTTGAGCGACTTTTTGCGGGATCACCGCATCGAGATGTTCACCATGCCCTTTTCCGCGCTCAATCTTCTCTTTCGTGAGGGGATTCGGCCCGGAACCCCGCTGCGCCACATCATCACCTCGGGCGAGGCCCTGCAGGTCTTTCCCGAACTTCGACATTATCTGGAAAATCATCCAGAGGTTCGCCTGCACAACCAGTACGGCCCCACCGAAACCCATGTGGTGACCGCCCATACTCTGTCTGCGGAACAGGGGAATATCGAAGAATATCCCCCCATCGGCCGCCCGATTTCCAACACCCGCATCCACATCCTGGATTCGGCCCTGCAGCCGGTGCCGGTGGGGATCAACGGCGAAATCCTGGTGGGCGGCGCCAACCTGGCCTGGGGATACCTGAACCGAGAGGCCCTCACCTCGGAAAAATTCATCGATGATCCTTTTCTACCGGGAGAACGGCTCTACCGAACCGGCGATGTCGGCCGTCGGCTGGCCGACGGCGGCATCCTCTATCTGGGCCGAAACGACGACCAGGTGAAAATTCGAGGCCATCGGGTGGAACTGGGAGAGATCGAAAACCGCCTTTTGCAGCACCCCGATATTACCGAGACCGTGGCGCTGGCCCAACCGGTGGACGGAACCACCGAACTGGTCGCCTACATCGCCGGAAAGGCCGATCTCAAAGCGGACGGACTTCGTACCCATCTATCCGAAGCGGTGCCCGCCTATATGATCCCTTCCCGCTTCATTCGGGTGGATCGCTTTTTCTATACACCGAACGGCAAGGTGGATAAAAACCGTCTGCCCGATCCCTTGGAATCCGCTCTGGAAACCGGGGATGCGTATCTTCCGCCCCGAAACCCGGTGGAGGAAGCGCTGGCCGCCATCTGGCGGGAAGTACTGAACCTGGAACGGGTGGGGATTCGGGACGATTTTTTCCGGCTGGGCGGCCACAGCCTCAAGGCGACCCAACTGATCAGCCGTATCCGTCGGGATATGAAGGTCGAGGTTCCGCTTCGGGAGATCTTTGCCGAACCGACCATCGAGCACCTGGCAAAATTTATGGAGCGGGCCGATACCGCCGATTTCGAGCCCATCACTCGGGAAGAAACGGTCCGGCCCGCCGGCGACGCGGAAATGGAAGCCCTGAAAAAGCGGCTCGATCCGCATTCCACCCCCGCCTCCCCCGCCCAGAAGCGGCTCTGGATGCTGGAACAGATGGACAGCGGAAACATCGCCTACAATATGCCGGGGCTTTTGCGCCTGGAAGGCCCTCTGAACCGCACCGCTCTGGAAACCGCTTTTTCCGAACTGGTGAAACGCCATGAATCCCTTCGGACCGGCTTCATCCTGAAAAACGGCGAGCCGTATCAGAAAATTCTGAATGCGGATTCCGACACCTGCGATGTCGTTCGTTTTGAAGATTTGTCGAACCAACCCGATCCCGAGGCCGCGGTTCGGAACCGGGCCGAAGCGGATGCAAAAACCCCCTTCGATCTGGAAAAGGGGCGGCTGATTCGGGTGACCCTGCTGAAAATTTCCGAAGACCGCCATTATCTGGTCTTCAACATGCACCATATCATCTCCGACGGGTGGTCGATCAATATCCTGATTCGGGAGTTCTGTCTTCTGTATGAAGCCTTTTACAACGAAAACCCTTCTCCGCTTCCCCCCCTTCCCATTCAATACCGGGATTATGCGGTATGGCAGAACCGAAAATTGTCCCGGGGAGATCTGACCCCCCATCGGGATTACTGGCACCGCAAGCTGTCCGGTGAGATTCCGATTCTCGACCTTCCCACCGACCACCCGCGCCCCCCCATGCATTCCTTCAACGGGAACCGCATTCCGTTCAGCCTGGGGGCTGAAACCACCGAATCCCTCAAAAAGACAGGGCTGGACCATGGGGCGAGCCTGTTTATGGTCCTGACCGCCCTGGTCAAGATTCTGTTATACCGGTACACCGGCTCGGAAGACATCATCCTGGGCAGTCCGGTGGCCGGCCGGGATCATCCGGACATCGAAAACCAGATCGGCTTTTTCGTCAACACACTGGCGCTGCGGGATACGGTTCAAGGGGATATGCCTTTTGCCTCGGTCTTGAAATCGGTCCGCGCCACCGCCACCGAAGCCTTTGAGCATCAGGCCTATCCATTCGACCGGCTGGTGGATGAACTGCCGTTGCGGCGGGATTTGAGTCGGTCTCCTCTGTTTGATGTCATGATCGCCCTCCAAAATCCGGATTCGGCCCGGCTGGAGATGGGAGACGTCATCGTCACGCAGGTTCCGGTGGCATTCCAGATCAGCAAATTCGACATCACCTTCAATTTCGCCGAAAACGAAGCGGGCCTGAGCGGCGAGATCGAATACAACACCGACCTCTTTGTGGAAGATCGCATTCGGCGCATGATCGGCCATTTTCAAACCCTGGCCGCATCGGTGATCGGGGAACCCGAACGGCCGGTGGACGAGCTGGACATCCTGCCGCCATGGGAACGAAACCGCCTGCTGCATGAGTTCAACGATACCGCCCGGCCGTTTCCGGAGGATCGGACCATTCACGGATTGTTTGAAGACCAGGCGGAACAGACACCGGACCAGACCGCCCTCATCTTCGAAGACACCGAGCTGAGCTACCGGGAGTTGAACCGGGCGGCCAACCGGGTGGCCCATGGCCTTCTGGCCCGATACAATCTACAATCCGAAGAACGGGTGGCGGTGCTGCTGGATCGATCCCAATGGCCGATCATCGCTTTGCTGGGAATCATGAAGGCCGGGGGCGCCTATCTGCCGGTGGACCCGAGCTATCCGCCGGATCGCATTCGATATATGCTTGAAGACAGCCAATCCCGCCTGGTGCTGACCGAAACCGGCAAGGAGGCGATGCTGTCCGGGCTTGCGGCCTCTCCCGAAATCATACGGGTCCGGGACCTGGATTCCGACGCTGCGGAAAACCCGGCCCTGCCGGTGACCGCCCGACATCTGGCGTATGTCATCTATACCTCCGGCAGCACCGGCCGCCCCAAGGGGGTGCTGCTGGAACACCGGGGTTTTATCAACATGACCCTGTCCCAGATCCACCTGTTCGGTCTGGGACCCGCCGACCGGGTGCTTCAGTTCTCTTCCTGCTCTTTTGATGCATCCATCAACGAAATCTTTTTGGCGCTTCTTTCAGGAGGCGGATTGGTTTGCCTGACGCGGGAAACCATCGCTGATCCCAAGCTTCTGGTCCGACTGATAGATCACAAACAGGTGACCACCTCCGTTCTTCCACCCAGCTACATTCGATTGGCGGGCTTTGAAAATTTACGAGGGTTACGGAATCTGATCACCGCCGGTGAAAGCGCTTTTTCAGATGAAGGAAAATTCATCGACGATGATCATCAGTATTGGAACGGTTACGGGCCGACCGAGGATTCCGTATGCGCCACCTGTTATTTAATTCCCAAAGGGTTACCCGGAAACGCCGCCATCCCCATCGGAAAACCGCTGTTCAACAACCGTATCTTCGTCGTTGATCCGGACACACTTGCATTGAAACCCATCGGATTCCCGGGAGAACTCTGCATCGGCGGTGTCGGTCTTGCACGGGGCTATCTGAACCGTCCTGAATTGACCGCCGAAAAATTTATTCTCCACCCCTATAAACGACAAGAGCGACTTTACCGAACCGGCGACTTGGCCGTTTGGGGATCAGATGGAAATCTCCAGTTCCTCGGCCGAATGGATCATCAGATCAAGCTGCGCGGATACCGAATTGAACTCGGTGAAATCGAAACCCAGCTGGCGGGACATCCACAGGTCAAAGAAGCGGTTGTTTCGATCAAACGGTTAGGTGGCGCCGAGGAACTGATCGCCTATGTGACCGGAAAAAAGGAAATCAATCCCTCGGAACTGAAGGGTTTTTTGGCAGAAACACTCCCCGATTTTATGATCCCGGCTCAAATTATCAATATGGCCGAAATTCCCCATCTGCCGAATGGAAAGGTGGACCGTAAAAACCTGCCCGTACCCCGGGGGAACCGTCCTAACCTCGCGGCCGCCTACCATCCGCCCAAAACGGATATGGAAAAGCGTATCGCCGATACATGGACGGCCGTTCTCGGTTTGGAAAAAATCGGCATCGACGATAATTTTTTCGAACTCGGAGGAAATTCTCTGCGCATGATTCGGGCACGGACCGCATTGAAAGAACAACTCGATATGGATATATCGGTGGTTGAGCTTTTCCAGTTTCCCACCATACGGACGTTGGCAAACCGCTTGACGGGCATTTCAGGCCCGGAAAAGCCGGTTCCCTCGGAACGAAGCGCCCGGTCGGCCACCCTGAAAAACCGCCGAAAATCCCGTCTTCAGCATCGAAGCGGAAAACGCGCTTCTTAAGCATATTTCATGGACTCCAATTTGCCTATTTCAACAGAACTGATCGAATCCGCCATTGCGGTCGTCGGCCTATCCCTGCGGTTTCCGGGTGCGGATCGGGTGGAAACCTTCTGGCAGAACCTGCTCAAGGGGGCCGAATCGATCTCCGCTTTTTCCGATGCGGAGTTGACCGCGGCCGGCGTCGATCCGGCGGTCTTTCAAAAGCCCAATTATGTGCGGGCACGAGGAATCGTGTCGGATGCCCACGGCTTCGACGCCTTTTTCTTCGGGTTCAACCCGAAAGAAGCAGAAATCATGGACGTTCAGCACCGGATCTTTCTGGAGTGCGCCTGGGAAGCCCTGGAATCGGCCGGCTATGACCCGGATACCTATCCGGGCCTGATCGGGGTGTATGCCGGAGCCAACATGTCCACCTATTTCCTCCGTCATATCTATCCCCGCCTCAGCGCCATGGGAACCGCCGCCGGCTATCAAAGCGTGATCTCCAACGAAAAAGATTTTCTGCCTTCTCTCACCGCCTACAAACTCAACCTTCGCGGGCCCAGCGTCTGCATTCAGAGCGCCTGTTCCACCGCTCTGGTGGCGGTTCATTCCGCATGCCAGAGCCTTCTCAACGGCGAATGCGACATGGCCCTGGCCGGCGGCGTCTCGGTGGAAACGCCCCAGGAGACCGGTTATTTATATGAAGAGGAGATGATCCTTTCCCCGGACGGTCACTGCCGTCCCTTTGACGCAGAGGCTCGGGGAACCGTGGGAGGCAACGGATGCGGCATTGTGCTGTTGAAACGGCTGGAAGATGCACTGGCGGACCGGGACCCGATTCGCGCGATGATCCGGGGAACGGCGGTCAATAACGACGGCGCCCTCAAGGTCGGCTATACCGCCCCCGGCATCACCGGCCAGGCTTCCGTCATCGCCGAAGCCCTGGGAGTGGCCCGGGTCGACCCCGAAAGCATCGGCTATGTAGAAGCCCACGGCACCGGCACCGCTCTGGGAGACCCGGTGGAGATTGCAGCCCTTCACCAGGCATTTGCCACCGATCAGCGCGGGTATTGCGCCCTGGGATCGGTGAAATCCAATGTCGGCCATCTGGGTCCGGCGGCCGGGGCGGCGGGGTTGATCAAGGCGGTGCTGGCGGTCGAGCACGGCCGAATTCCCCCGACGCTTCATTTCAAAACCCCCAATCCCAAGATCGATTTTTCCGCCGGCCCCTTTTACGTCAATTCCCAAGTGATCGAATGGCCGTCCGGCGACGGGCCGCGACGGGCCGGCGTCAGTTCTTTCGGCATCGGGGGCGCCAACGCCCATGCGGTTCTGGAAGAAGCTCCGGAGATCCCGGAACCCGAATCCTCCGCCCCCGACCGCCCCTGGCAGCTTCTGGTCCTTTCCGCCAAAACCGAATCCGCCGCGAATCTGGCCACCCGCAACCTGGCCGCCCGTTTCAGGGCCGAGCCCTCCATCGATCTCGGGGATGCCGCCTTTACGCTTCAGACAGGGCGCAGACGTTTCGGCCATCGGCGGGCCCTGGTCTGCCGAAATATCGAGGATGCGGTTCAGGTACTGGAAACCCCCGGTTCGAATCGCCTGCTGACCGGAAAGGATTCATTCGATGGGTCGGCGGTCGTTTTTATGTTTTCAGGTCAAGGGTCCCAATATATCCACATGGGGCGGGAAACCTACCACACGGAACCGGTCTTTCGGGATACGGTGGACCGGTGCGTTGAAATATTAAAGCCGCTTCTGAACATGGATTTACGGGAGGTGATCTATCCCGATCCGTCAACCGAAGAAAAAGCCGCCATGGAGCTGAATCGGACCGGACTGACCCAGCCGGCGCTCTTTGTCCTCGAATACGCCCTGGCCCGACTCTGGATGTCCTGGGGGATTCATCCGGCGGCCATGATCGGCCACAGCATCGGCGAATACGTGGCCGCCTGCCTGGCCGGTGTTTTTTCTCTGGAAGGCGCACTCCATCTGGTGGCCGAACGGGGCCGTTTGATGGGATCACTTCCGGCCGGAGGCATGACCGCCGTGTTTCTATCCGAACCGGAAACAATAGATATTCTCAAAAAAGAAGGGGATTCGCGCCTATCTCTGGCGGCGGTCAACAGCCCCTCTCTGTGTACGGTCTCCGGACCGAACCAGGAAATACAGGAGCTGGAGGAAAGATTGCAGACATCCGGAATCGCCTTTCGCCGACTGCACACCTCCCATGCCTTCCATTCCGAGATGATGGGCCCGATTCTCGAGGCCTTCGCCGAAAAAGCGGCCGGCATATCCCTTCATGTTCCGAATATTCCATGGGCGTCCAACCTCACCGGAGACTGGGTCCGAAACTCCGAGGCGGTTTCTCCGGAGTATTGGGCGAAACACCTGCGGGGTACGGTTCGGTTTGCGGATGGAATTCGGACGGTGTCGGCCGGTTCTAACCGCATCCTGCTGGAGATCGGCCCCGGTTCCACGCTGGCCGGGTTTGCCCGCGAAATCCTAGGAAAAAATCAAAATATGCCGGTGTTCTCCTCCCTTCCCCATCCCCGAGAGAAGATATCGGATGACCGATTTCTGCTGACCGCTCTGGGAAACCTCTGGCTTCACGGCACGGAGGTGGATTGGAACCAATTCCACGGCGAAGCCCGACCCAGACGCCGGATTCCACTGCCGACCTATCCTTTCGAGCACCAATCTTATTGTTTTGGGTCACCGGTCGATTCCTTCGACGGAACCGCCCCACCGAACATTGAAGAGGGGAAAAATCCGGAAATCGACCACTGGTTTTATATTCCTTCCTGGAAGCGGACCCATTCCGTTCACAGCGCCCCTGGAAAATCGGTCAAAGATACGGCGCTCTGTATTATTCTTATGGACGAAAGCGGTCTGGGGCGGCGAATTTCGGATCGGCTTCGAACCGATGGTCACCCGGTCGTTGCCGTGACCCGGGGGGCCGCCTTTTCCCAGACCGGCGAAGCCGGCTTCACCGTCAATCCCGCCATGCCGCGGGATTTTCAAGCCCTGTTCAAGGCATTGCATAAGGACGAAAATCCATCTTTCAAGATTCTCCACCTGTGGAGCCTGACCGGGGCAATCGCTGATGGCGACCCCTCTCCCGAC
>JBKHDE010000031.1:0-28051 GCA_046541495.1 Desulfococcaceae bacterium | reverse complement strand
GGCTGAAAATGGTGGTGGCCTATTCAACGGTGAGCCAGGTCGGGTACGGTTTTCTTCTGTTTCCCCTGACTTTGGCCGGGAGCGCCGCAGCCGACTACGCCTGGAACGGCGCGGTCTATTTCGCGCTCGCACACGCCGTGGCCAAAGCGGCCGCCTTTCTGGCGGTCGGCGCTCTCATGCACCAGATCGGCCATGACCGTCTCCAAGAAATGACCGGCGCGGCCTGGCGCAGCCCCTTCATCCTCATGGCCTTCGCCATGGCCTCCCTCAGCCTGATGGGACTGCCGCCCAGCGCCGGTTTCGTGGCCAAATGGATGCTGCTCAAATCGGCCCTTCTGAGCGGCAGCTGGGGATACGGAATGGTCATCATCGGGGGAGGCATTCTTGCCATGGCCTACCTCTTCCGCGTGCTGGAGATCGCGATGCGGGCACCCCCGGAGGGCTGGTCCCTGCTTCCCATTCCCAAGGGTCTCGCTTTTCCCGCCATTGTGCTGGCCGTCACGGCCGTGCTGCTCGGGGTCTTTTCCGATCTGCCGCTGCGGCTTCTTCAGGTCGGTCCGGTGGTCGCCAACTGGGGGAGGTTTGCGCCATGAACCTGAATTTCTGGCTTCCGCTGTTCATCCCGAGCACATCCCTGGCGGCCGGCGTGGTGATCTTTTTTCTGCCGGAGCAGATGCGGCTGACCCGTTCCCTTCTGAATATGGGCAGCGCAGTTCTCAAAATAGTCCTGGTTGTCCCCCTGATATGGGGGGTCTTTCATCAGCAGGAGTATCGATTCGTTTTACCGCTTTTCCTCGAATTCGACCTCGTTTTGGAGGCCGATTCCCTGTCCCTGCTGTTCGTGACCCTTTCCTCGGTGCTCTGGCTGGTCACCACCCTCTATGCCATCGGCTACCTGGAGGACGGATTCCAGCGCAGCCGCTTTTTCGGATTCTTCAGTTTCTGCGTAAGCGCGACAACCGGAATCGCCCTGGCCGGTAACCTTTTCACCCTGCTCGTCTTCTACGAATTTCTGACCGTCACCACCTATCCATTGGTGACCCACCGCGGCACGGAGGAGGCGATCCAGGCGGGCCGCGTTTACCTGCTGTACACGCTGGGGGCCGGTGTTGTCCTGATGGTCGGAATGATCTGGCTGAGTTCCGCCGTGGGGGTGGCCCATTTCGAGGCAGGAGGGATTCCCGAAATCACAAGGGTGACCACCACAGCCCCGCTGAATGTGATCTTCTGGATGCTGGTGCTCGGTTTCGGGGTCAAGGCGGCCCTGGTTCCCTTTCACGGCTGGCTCCCGGTGGCCATGGTCGCGCCCGCGCCCGTAAGCGCCCTGCTCCATGCGGTCGCCGTGGTCAAGGCGGGCGTCTTCGGCATCGTTCGGGTGGTATACGACGTTTTCGGCGTCGAAGCCGTCACCGCCATGGGGGTGCGCGAAGGGCTCATCTTTTTCGCCGGGGCAACGATTCTCTACGGCTCCCTGCGGGCCATATTCCAGGATGATTTCAAACGGCGGCTCGCCTATTCCACAGTGAGCCAGGTCTCCTACATCACCCTCGGAACGGCCATCGTGGGGCCGCTGGCCACCATCGGCGGTATCGCGCACCTGGTTCATCAGGGCATCATGAAGATTACCATGTTCTTCTGCGCCGGAAACGTGGCCGAAGAGCTCCATTTTCACCGCATCAGCGAACTCCGGGGGGTGGGCCGCCGAATGCCCCTGACCATGGGCGCTTTCACGGTGGCCGCCATGGGAATGATCGGGGTGCCGCCGATGGCCGGCTTTTTCAGCAAATGGTTTCTGAGCCTGGGAGCGCTGGAGGCAGACATGCCGTTCATTATCGGGGTACTGCTGCTCAGCAGCATCCTCAACGCCGCCTATTTTCTGCCCATCATCTACTACGCCTGGTTTTGCGAACCGGAACATCCTCTTCCCGAACGCCCGGCGGCCCAGCGCTGGGAAATCCATCCCTACCTGCTGTTGCCGCCGGTATTCACGGCCCTGGTGACGGTCCTGCTCGGTCTTCTGGCGGCGATGCCGTTGAGCCCCCTCTCCTGGGCGCGGCTGATCATGTTTCGGGAGTATACACCATGAATTCTCTTCATCCCCTTACCTGGACCTTTGTTTTCCCGGCGGTCATCGTCCTTCCGCTCCTGGTCGCCCTCGCTCTCGCAGTCGGCAATGAACGGAAAAGCCGGTGGCTCCTGACACTCGCACCCTGGACCGCAATGCCGGCCCTTTTTCTGGTCCTGTTCGGGGGTGACACCCCCGACGTCCATCTGCCCTTCATTCTGCTCGGAACCACCCTCGGTCTCGACGCTTTCTCCCGGGTTTTTCTGCTGTTCACCTCGCTGCTCTGGTGGATGGCAGGGCTCCATGCACTGGGGTACATCCCCTCGAATCGACAGCGCGAATTCTTCGGTTTTTTCCTGGCGGCGATGGCGGGAAATCTCGGCCTTCTGATCGCCCGGGACATCGGAAGCTTCTATGCCCTCTACGCTCTGATGAGCTTTGCCTCGTACGGCCTGGTGGTCCACCTTCGGAACGACCCGGCCCGGTATGCCGGCAACGTCTACCTTGTCCTCGTAGTCCTCGGGGAGATGCTTCTTTTTCCGGCCCTGGCCGCAGGCTACGCCGCCTCGGAACAGCTTCTGATCGCCGACTGGGCCGCCGCCCTGGCCGAGAATCCGAACGGCCCCATGCTGACCATTCTGCTGCTCCTCGGTTTCGGCATCAAGGCCGGCGTTCTTCCCCTGCACATCTGGCTTCCTCTGGCCCATCCGGCCGCCCCGACCCCCGCCAGCGCCGTCCTGAGCGGCGCCATGATCAAAGCCGGGCTTTTCGGGATGACGGTCTTTCTTCCCCTGGGCGCCTTGCAATCGGCGCCCATCGGGGCTACGGTGATGGTCCTGAGCCTGGCGGCCGCGGTTTTCGGAGCGGGCGCGGCCATCACCCAGACCCACCCCAAGGCGCTTCTGGCCTATTCGAGCATCAGCAAAATGGGCCCGATGACCTTCGCCGTGGGCGCCGCGCTTTACGAACCGACGCTCTGGCCTGTGGCGGCAACCGGAATTCTGATTTTCGCCATGTATCATGCCCTCACCAAAGGGGCCCTTTTTCTTTCGGTGGGAGCGGCCGCCGCATTCCCGACCGCGAAACCGGTCCGGACCCTTCTGGTCCTGACCGGTTTTCTCCCGCTGCTCGTCTTCGCCGGCTTTCCGGCCACCGGAGGGGCCATCGCAAAGCTGCCTTTCAAAGAGCTGAAAGCGGCCCTGCCGGCCCCATGGGCCGCCTGGCTCAATGCGGTCCTGCTTCTGGTGGCATTCGCCACCGTTGTTCTGCTCTTCCGGTTCGAACTTCTGCTGATTCGGGACGCAAAGGCGGCGACACCCCATCCTTCCCGGCGCATCTGGATTCCGTGGCTCGGCGTGGTGCTGATGTCGGCCATGATCCATATCGCCTATTTCGGCCTCGGGTGGGAGGGATACGTAGACGCGGCCCTGTCGCCCGGAGCTTGGGGCGCCGTGCTGCCGCCACTATTGATCGGACTCTTCTTTTCCCTGGCGGTCTGGCGCTGGGGCCGCAGGACCATTCCGACGCTGCCGCCGGGTGACATCCTGCATCTTTTCCGGCCTCTTTCCCGTTTTCTGACTCGCCTGACCCCTCCTTTTCCGGTCAGGCTCATCAGCCGACCCACCAGTTCCGCCCTGCCCGTCGTCGCCGGGACCATCCGGATCATGCAAAAATGGCTCCCCGTGAAGCCCTTTCTCGAAGGCAGCGGACAAATCGAAAAATGGCTCATGGAGGGTCCGCTGGCCGGCACCCTGGTCCTGATCCTTTTCCTCTCCATGATTCTCGCCCTGGCGCTGTAGCCCTCTCGCCCGCATCCCAAAGAGGGATGTATTCAGAATATGCAGGAAATCCTTTATTGACACATTCTCCCCATTTCATTAAAAGCCTGTATATAGATCCATTTCGACAATACAGAAACGACGTATTGGCGCCGAGGGCAATTCACATCGACACCGGAGTTTCATGAACACTTCCAAAAACAACACCCGATCGGTTCACTTCTTTAATGAAGCGGGAGAAAAGATCGCGGGCACCCTGCACATGCCCGACGAATCGACGAATTGCGGCGTGGTCCTGGGCCACTGCTTTACCTGCTCCCGCCACATTTCCATCATCCGGGAAATCAGCACTGTGCTGGCTGAAACGGGAATGGCCGCGTTGCGTTTCGATTTTTCCGGCAACGGCCAGAGCGAAGGCGATTTCTCCCATACCTCTTACTCCAAGCATATCGGTGAAATGGAGCATGCGGTCAGGTTTTTCGCCGAGCAGGGGTATACCCGATTCGGTCTCGCAGGCCACAGCATGGGCGCGGCCGTGGCGGTATTGGCCGGTGCGCGGCTGAAAGATGTTTCGGGGGTGTGCGCCTTGGGCGGAAGAATGGCCGGTAAGGAATCGGCTCCTTTTTTTGGCAAAGAAAAAATGGAAGAACTCCGGCGAACAGGCCGCCTTCATTTCGAAAGCCGGGGACGCGGCCTGGAGCTGAAGGAGAACTTTTTCACGGACCTTCAAAAATATGACCTTCGGGAAACGGTTCGCAACTTCAATCCGCCCCTGCTGGTTGTCCATGGCGATCAGGATGAGATCATTCCGGTGGAAAACGCCAGGGAGGTAGAGTCTCTGAACCCCGATGTCGACGTGGAGATCGTCTCCGGAGCCAACCACATGTTCAGTGATCCCGACCATCGGCGGCATATCGCCGAGACGGTCGCGGAATGGTTCAGAAACCGTTTCGAAGCTGTTCCGGAATGATGAAAACAGAAGTAAGGAAAAAAACATATGACCATACCCGAAGCACTGAACCTCGACTATATCGAGCAGCAATATCAAAAATGGATTGAAAACCCCGACTCCGTCTCCCGGGAATGGCGGACATTTCTGAAAGAATTCGAGAGAGCCGATCAAGAGGGAATAACCGAGAGGTCGCCGGCAAGGGCCGAAGCGGGGCCTGATCGAGAAAAGGGCCCGCCCACGGAAGCCATGCCGGAACCGGCCCCGGGCGAGGCGATTCCGGGAGACGCCTGCACCCTCGACCGGGTCCTTCAACAGTCCCGGGTGGAGGCGCTCAAGTACCGGTACCGGGACATCGGCCACCTGCTGGCCTGCCTCGATCCCCTGGCGGCCTGCCCCACTTCCCATCCGCTTCTGGACCTTTCCGCCTTCAATCTATCCTCCGAAGACCTGAAGACCGAATTTTACACCCGCCGGCTGTCCGAAACCCGCAGCGCACCGCTCAAAGAGATCATCGCCTTTCTTCGGGAGACCTATTGTCAGGCCGTGGGCGTGGAATACATGCATCTTCAGGACCCTCAGGAGCGGCGGTGGCTTCAGGACCGGATGGAACCGGTGCGCAATCAGCCGGAGTTGAAACCGGAGGAGCGGGTGCGGATTCTTCACAAGCTCTCCCAAGCGACCCTTTTCGAAACCTATTTGAACAAAAAATACATGGGCCAGACCCGGTTTTCTCTGGAAGGGGGGGAGTCCCTGATTCCGATGCTCGACACACTGCTGCTTCATGCCTCGTCCAACGGGTGCCGGGAAATGATTCTCGGCATGGCCCACCGGGGACGACTCAATGTGCAGAGCAATATCCTGTTCAAGCCCTACGAGGAGATCTTTCGGGAGTTCGCCAACACCTATGATCCCGAAAGCCTGGTCGGTTCCGGGGATGTCAAGTACCACAACGGCTATCTCACCGATATCAAACTGGCCAATAGCCGAGAGCTGCGGGTCTTTCTGGTCAACAATCCCAGCCATCTCGAATCGGTGGACCCGGTGGCAGAAGGGGTCGCCTACGCCCGTCAGGACATTCTCAAGGGTGAAAACCGCAGCGGAGTGCTGCCGCTGTTGATCCACGGAGACGCCGCCTTCGCCGGCCAGGGCGTGGTGATGGAAACCCTTCAGCTCTCTCAGCTCGAAGGCTACGGAACCCACGGCACCGTCCACATTATCATCAACAATCAGATCGGATACACCACCCTGCCCGAACATGCCAGATCCACCCGATACTCCACCGATGTGGCCAAGCTGCTGATGGTGCCCATCTTTCACGTCCATGGGGAAAATCCCGAGGCGGTGGTCCACGTTATCAAACTTGCCTATGACTACCGCAAGGCCTTCGGAAAGGATGTGGTTATCGATCTGATCTGCTACCGCCGTTACGGCCACAATGAAGGAGACGAACCCTATTTTACCCAGCCGCTGATGTATGAGCGGATCAAAAAGCGGCCGCCGATCTATAAAACCTACGGCGAAAAGCTGATCGACAACGGGGATATCACCGAGGAAGAGATCGAAAAGATCGAATCCGACGTCAATCTGTGCCTGGAGGATGCCTTTCAGGCGGCCCAGGACAATCCCCGATCCTTTCCCAAACTGCAGTTCTATGAAAACTGGAACGATTATGAAACCGGCTATTCCCATGAGCCCATCGAGACCGGTGTGGATGCGGACAAACTGATCGGCCTGTCCCGCAAACTCAATGGGTTTCCCAAGGATTTCAAGCCGCATACCAAAATCAAACGGCTCCTGAAAGCCCGCCAGGAGGCGGTGGACAACGGCGAGTCCATCGACTGGGCCAATGCCGAGGCCCTGGCATTCGCGACCCTGGTGAACGACGGCTATTTCGTGCGGTTGAGCGGCCAGGACAGCGCCCGGGGCACCTTCAGCCAGCGCCACAGCGTGTTGATGAACACCAAAACCGGCGACGAATATGTGCCACT
This sequence comes from Desulfococcaceae bacterium, assembly GCA_046541495.1. Taxonomy (GTDB): domain Bacteria; phylum Desulfobacterota; class Desulfobacteria; order Desulfobacterales; family Desulfococcaceae; genus JAABSQ01. The sequence continues at coordinate 21,268 of JBKHDE010000031.1, read as the reverse complement.
GCAAACGGTTTCCAAAAACGGAGGCGGATTTTCCGTTCTGAACAGCCCCCTCTCCGAAACCGGGGTGCTGGGATTCGAGTACGGGTATTCCCTGGTCAGGCCCGAAGGGCTGACCATCTGGGAGGCCCAGTTCGGAGACTTCTGCAACAACGCCCAGTCGGTGATCGATCTTTACATCGCCGCCGGAGAGACCAAATGGCAGCGGATGAGCGGCCTGGTCCTGCTCCTTCCCCATGGTTGGGAGGGGCTCGGCCCCGAGCACTCCAGCGCCCGTCTGGAGCGGTTCCTTCAGCTGTGCGCCGACGACAACATGCAGGTCTGTAACATGACCACGCCCGCCCAGTATTTTCACCTGCTGCGTCGGCAGGTCCTGAGCCGACATCGAAAACCGCTCGTGGTCATGGCGCCCAAGAGCCTGCTTCGCCACCCCCAGGGGGTGTCCAAGCTGACGGATTTGACCGAGGGAGGCTTTCAGCCGGTTCTGGACGATGGGGCCGACATCGAAAAACCCCGCCGGATCGTCTTTTGCAGCGGCAAAATTTACTACCAGCTTCTTCAGCGCCGGGATACCCTCAAATCCGGCATCGTCATCGTTCGGGTCGAACAGCTCTACCCCTTTCCCGGGGAAGCACTGGCGCGCATCATCGAAAAATACCAGAAGACGGAGGAATGGTATTGGGTCCAGGAAGAACCGGAAAACATGGGGGCCTGGACCTTTATGCGGCCGCGGTTGACGGAGCTGATCGGAAAGGAGCCGACCTATGTGGGCCGCAGGCCGTCGGCCAGTCCCGCCACCGGGTTTGCCAATATCTATAGACAACAGCAGGGCGCCATTCCGGACGAGGCCATCGGTCAGGAATCCGGCGTCAGCACCGGGTAATCGGATCTTTCCGAACAAGAAACCGAACCGGGTTCTACAGCAGTGAATCCAATCTCATAAGGAGCGAACCATCCATGGCAATCGAAATCAAAGTGCCCAGCGTGGGCGAATCGGTTCAGGAAGCGATTCTGGCCGAGTGGTTCAAAGAAGACGGCGACACGGTCAAGCGGGATGAGCCCATTTTCGTGCTTGAAACCGATAAAATCACCCTGGAGGTCAACGCCGAAGCCGACGGAATTCTCCGAATCCAGGTGCCGGAAGGCGAAACCGTGGCCATCGGCACGGTGGTGGGAATGATCGAAACCGAAACCGGCACGGAAGCGGAAACGCCTGAAAAACCGGCACCGAAAGCGGCCGAAGCGAAAGAAGCCGCACCTTCCCAAGCGGCGGAGAAAGAAGAAGCGGCGGCAGAAAAGACCGAGCCCACTCCCACGGCTGAACCGGCAGCCGAAGAGAAACCGGCGGCAAAGCCGACACCGTCCGAAAAAGAGCCTGCCGCGAAACCGGCCCGGGAATCCGCCGACCTGCCCCCCTCGGTGCGGCGGATGGTGACCGAGTACGACATCGACACCGCAAATCTCACCGGCACCGGCCCGGCCGGCCGAATCACCAAAGGAGATGTGGTCCGCTACCTGGAATCCCGGAAGGCCCCCGAATCGGCGCCCAAACCCGAACCCAAGGGGCCCGAAAAGACCGAAAAGGCGGCTCCTGTGGTGCCCCCTTCTCCTGCGGAACCGGAATCGGGCACCCGGCGCAAGCCGATGAGCCCCATTCGAAAACGGATCGCGGCCCGACTGGTGGGGGCCAAGCAGTCCACCGCCATGCTCACCACCTTCAACGACATCGACATGAGCCGGGCCATGGAGATGCGCTCCCGGTACAAGGAGGCCTTTCAGAAAAAGCACGAGGTATCCCTGGGCTTCATGTCCTTTTTCATCAAGGCCAGTGTGGAGGCCCTCAAGGAATTCCCCGAAATTAATGCCTTCATCGAGGGAGACGAGATCGTCTACCACGATTACTACCACATCGGCATCGCGGTCGGATCCCCGAGGGGGCTGGTGGTGCCGGTGCTTCGACATACCGAACGGCTCGGCTTCGCCGATATCGAAAAGGCGATCATCGACTATGTCAAAAAGATCAAAGACAACCGCCTGGAGCTTTCCGACCTCGAGGGCGGCACCTTTACCATCACCAACGGCGGGGTCTTCGGCTCCATGCTCAGCACCCCGATTCTCAACACCCCCCAGAGCGGGATTCTGGGAATGCACCGCATCGAGAAGCGGCCGGTGGTGGTGGACGACGAGATCGTGATCCGACCCATGATGTACGTGGCCTTGAGCTATGACCACCGCATCGTGGACGGCCGGGAAGCGGTCACTTTTCTGCGCCGGATCAAGGAGTTCGTGGAAAATCCCGAGCGGATGCTGATCACCGTCTGACCGGAACCGCAGCCTTTCTTCCGGTCCTGCATTGAACGCTACGACTGAGAATTCACCATCCAATCACGGAGGTTTACATGGCAACCAGCGCCACCTATGATCTGATCGTCATCGGCTCCGGACCCGGCGGGTATGTGGCCGCGGTCCGGGCGGCCCAGCTCGGCTTCAAAACCGCCTGCATCGAAAAGGAACCCCGGCTGGGCGGAGTCTGCCTCAATGTGGGGTGCATCCCCAGCAAGGCCCTGCTCGACTCCAGCGAACATTTTGAACAGGCCAAAGAGAATTTTGCGGTCCACGGCATCAAAACCGGCAAACTGTCTTTGGATCTTGCGGCCATGATGGCCCGCAAAGACCAGGTGGTGAAGGATCTGACCGACCAGGTGCGAAAGCTGCTGGAGGGAAACAAGATCGACATCCATCACGGCACCGCCCGCCTGACAGCCGCCGACCGGGTTGCCGTCACCAATGCGGATGGAAAGGAAAAGACCTTCACCGCCCAAAACATTCTGCTGGCCACCGGCAGCGAACCGGTGGCCGTGCCCGGCCTCGAATTCGACGGCGAACGGATTATCACCTCCACCGAGGCCCTGGCCCTGGACAAGGTCCCCAAGCATCTGGGGATCGTCGGCGGCGGCTACATCGGGCTGGAACTGGGGTCGGTCTGGCGGCGGCTGGGGGCCAAGGTGACGGTGATTGAAATGCTTCCGAAAATCGCCTCGACCATGGACAGCCAGATCATCCGCGGCCTGGAGCGGATATTGAAACGCCAGGGACTCGAATTCATGATGAATACCAAAGTCACCGGCGCCAAAACCGCCAACAACAAGATCCGGGTCACGGTGGACCGGGAAGGCGAAGCGTCGACCCTCTCCTTCGACCGCCTTCTGGTGGCGGTGGGCCGCAAACCCCTGACCCGGGGCCTGAACCTGGAAGCGATCGGAGTGGAGACCGACCCCCGCACCGATCATGTGGCTGTGAACACCGCATACCGGACCTCCGTCCCCAATATCTATGCCATCGGCGATCTCATCGCCGGACCGGCCCTGGCCCACAAGGCATCCTCCGAAGGGGTGGCGGCCGTGGAGAACATGGCCGGAAAACCCGGCGAGGTCAACTACGACGCCATTCCCGGGGTGATCTATACCTGGCCCGAAGTGGCTGCGGTGGGTATGACCGAAGAGCAGGTCAAGGATCTGGAGATCCCCTACTGCGTGGGAACCTACCCCTTTTCCGGTGCCGGACGGGCCCGGTGCATGGGCGAAACCGACGGGTTCGTCAAGCTCATCTGCCATTCCCATACCGACCGAATCCTGGGGGTTCACATCTTCGGCCCCCGGGCCGCGGACATGATCGCCGAGTGCGTTTTGGCCATGGAATTCGGCGCAAGCTCGGAAGATATCGCCCGCACCATGCACGGCCACCCGACCTTTTCCGAAGCCCTCATGGAGGCGGCCCAGACGGCAAGGCAGTGCTCCATCTATACCTCCTAACCGATCAGCCGCTTCAGGAGTTCGCCACATGATACGACAGCCCTGGTTCCCGCGGGTCCTCCCCTTTGCCGTCTACATGCTGTTCATTCTGATCCATGATCTTTTGGGCAAGGCGCTGCCTCCCGGCCCCTTGGCCGACCATCTGATCGCCCTCACCTACCCGGTTCGAATTCTCGGGGTGATGGCGGCCTTGGCCTGGTTCTGGTCCGCCTATGACGAACTACAAGAAGACCGGTTCAAAGCCCGGGACCTGTTGTACGCCGCCGGCATCGGGGTGCTGGTATTCGTTCTCTGGATTCACATGGACTGGGACTTCGCCGTCATGGGGGATCGGGATGCCTATAATCCCCGGACCCTTCCCGATCCCTGGTTTTACCTGTTCATCGCGGTTCGTCTCTTCGGCGCGGCCGTCGTGGTGCCGGTTTTCGAAGAAATCTTCTGGCGGTCTTTCATCCTGCGCTATATCATCAATCCGAACTTTACCGCCGTTCGGCTGGGCGCCTTTACCTGGCCCTCGTTTCTGATCTCGGCCGCCCTCTTCGGCACGGAGCACAACCTGTGGCTGGCGGGCATCGTGGCCGGATTGCTCTACAACCTTCTGCTCTACAGGACCCGCAGCCTCTGGATGTGCATTATCTCCCATGGGATCACCAATCTGCTGCTGGGAATTTATGTGCTGATGACCGGTGAATGGGCATTCTGGTAGTCGACCCCGGTGCGGAAAAGGCGCTGAAAACCGAATGGAAAGGAAAAATAGAGATTTATGATTAAAAAACACGCATGGATCGCCCTCCTTTTCGGGGGGATGATCCTCTTCGCCCTGTTTTCGCATCCGGTCCGGGCTGAATTCTACAAATTCACCGATAAAGAAGGCAAAACCCATTTCGTGGACGATCTTTCCAAGGTGCCGGACGAATACCATTTCGATGTAAAAACCTACCGGGAAAGAGACGACCATCTTTCCGAAGATGAAAAACAGGTCAGGAAGAAACAGGATCAGGCCGCGGAGGCCGACCGGCGGCGGTCTTACCGGGAGTACATGGAACGGCTTGAAATCCGACGCAAAGAACGGGAACAGGAACTGGCCGAAAAAAAGCAGCGGATGCATGAAACCGCCGTCGAGGTCCGAGGGAACCAGATTCTGGTGCCGGTCCATCTGGGCTACGGCGCCCAAAAAGTGCAGACCATCCTGGTTCTGGACACCGGCGCTTCCATCACCGCGATTCACCACCGCATCGCCGAACAACTTCGGATACGCGATTTTAAAAAGGCCAAAGCCCAGGTGGCCGACGGAAAAATCATCGATACCCGGATCACCCGACTCGGCTACATCGAGGTCGGCTCCAATCGAGTGGAAAACCCGGTCGCCGGCATTCTCGATTTCGAGGGAGCGGCGGACGGCCATGACGGTCTTCTGGGAATGAACTTCCTGCGCCATTTCAATTACCGCCTGGATCTTCAGAATCAGGTGATTCGATGGGAACCCTGATTCGAAAAGCGGCCGGATCGGTCCCGGGAATGGTGGTGCTGGCGCTCCTGTTTTCGGTTGTGGGATTTGGAAAAGAAGAGCCGAAAGTCGTTCAGGTGGGTCCTTTTTCGAGCCTGTCTCCGGGAGATGTTCTTCCCCCCGGCTGGGAGCCGATGACGTTCGACAAGATCGAGCGCCACACCCGGTATTCCCTGGTTTCCGAAAACGGCGCCACGGTCCTCAAAGCCGAAAGCCGAAACAGCGCATCGGGGCTGATTCGGAAAATTCGCATCGATCCTCGCCAATATCCGATCCTTCGGTGGCGATGGAAGGCAACCCGTATCTTTCCCGAAGGAAATGTTCGAAAAAAATCCGGGGATGATTATCCGGCGCGAATCTACATCACCTTTGAATATGATCCGGACAAACTCTCCTTTTTTCAGCGGGCCAGGTACAAGGCGGTAAAACTGGCGTTCGGAGAATATCCGCCCACCGGAGCGATCTCCTACATCTGGGCATCCAACGCGCCCGAAGGCACCCGGGTGCCCAATCCGTATACCGACCGGGTGATGATGATCGCAGTGGAAAGCGGTTCGGCCGAACGAAACACCTGGAAGGAAGAAAAACGGAACATTCTGGAAGATTATCGGCGGGCCTTCGGCCATGAACCGCCCGCCGTTTCCGGGGTGGCGGTCATGACCGATACGGACGATACCGGGGATTCGGCCGTCTCCTTTTACGGAGACATCCGCTTTATGGCTACTCCTTGACCCGTTCCACGTATTCCCCGGTTCGGGTGTCCACCCGAATCACCTCCCCCTCATTGACGAAGGGCGGCACCTGGACCACATACCCGGTCTCCAGGGTGGCCGGTTTGGTGCTTCCCGCCGCGGTATCCCCTTTGGCCCACGGCTCCGACTCGGTGATTTTCAGTTCCACGAAATTGGGCAGGGTAATCCCGATGGGGGTCGATTCAAAGAAGAGCACATCGCAGACAGTGTTCTCTTTAAGAAAATCCTTGGCTTCACTCACCTGATCTTCGGTCAGAAATTCCTGGGCATAGGTGGAGGTGTTCATAAAACAATAGGCATCTCCATCATAATAGAGATACTCCATTTCCTGCTCTTCCAGGTTGGGTTCATTGAACTTGTCGCCCGATCGAAAGGTCTGGTCGAACTGCGCACCTGTCACCATATTCTTCAGCCGACACTTGTACAGCGCCTGCCCCTTGCCGGGTTTGACAAATTGAAACTGGGTGATCACATAGGGCTCTCCGTCGATTTCGACCTTGAGGCCCTTTCTTAAATCGCTGCTTTCATACATGGGTTGATATGCCTCCTAAAATTGCTATATTTTTCATTATTATGTGCATCAGTTCAAAGACGGGCTCGATCTCTCGGCCAGGATTCGGTCGGCCCGACGGGTCTCGGAAACAAAGCGACGCACCTTTTCGACATCCTTGCGGAACCGGATCGGCCGGCCGTGCGCATCGGCTTGATTGGTGGCGGTGCAGGAATCCACCCCGAAGGGCTGAATCTTCAAAACCGCCTCGGCCACATTGTCGGGGGAGATGCCCCCGGCCAGGATCACCGGAATGGGGCTGATCCTTACCAGTTCCGCCGCCAGGTTCCAGTCGCAGATGCGTCCGGTAATCCCCACGAATCCGCTGACCGGCTGCTGGTCCCGGACCGGTTCGGCGCCCGACAGAATCAGGGTATCGGTCAGAAAAAAATCGCTCACGCCCTCGAACAGTCGGGCCAGACCCAGGCTGTCCACGCGATCCCCCAGGCCGGGAGGGCAAATGGGGATGGATCGAATGATCCGCACCTCGGGAAACCGCCTTCGAACCTCCTCCTGAAGCCGAATCAATTCTTCGCAGATATCGAAAATTCCTTTAGAATCGGCCAGGGCCTCACAAAAATGGATCATGTCGGGGCGGTACCCATCAATGACCCGAAAGACCGATTCCGGTGCACTGAACAGCGGAATCAGACTGCTTTTGGCCGGGGTCCGGCGCACAAAGTCAACCGCCTTTTGAATTTGGGGATCCTGCCGGTCGGTTTCCGAGGTCAAGACCCCGCCGATATGGTCCACCCCCGCCTCGACCATGGCTTCGGCCTCTTCCGGGGTCTGAATTTCATAGATCTGAACGATCGTGTGGTTCATCGATACCGCAACCCGCCGAATTTAGAGAATTGAGTTGACATTTAGGCCGGTGTTTACCATATTCGTCCTGTTTCCGCAAACCGTTTCATGGTAATATTAATTTTTGGAATCAATGATTTCAGCCGTTCCGGGACCACGACCGACCCGCTTCACTCTCAAGGATAAAGAATGATACTCATTATCGACTTTGGTTCACAATACAATCAGCTGATCGCCCGCCGGGTGCGGGAAAACCATGTCTATTGCCAGATCGTGCCCCCCACCCTGACCCTCGACCGGATTCGGGAACTGGCGCCGGAAGGCATCATTTTGTCGGGGGGGCCTTCTAGCATTTATGAAGCGAACAGCCCGAAAGCCGACCCCGGGATTCTGGAACTCGAGGTTCCGGTTCTGGGAATCTGCTACGGCATGCAATTCATGATCGACGCCCTGGGCGGAAAGGTGGAAGGCGCCGGAAAGCGAGAATACGGGTTTGCGGAGCTGATGATTCGAAATCCCGAGGAATTGTTCAAAGGAATCGACGCATACAAAACCCCCTGCTGGATGAGCCACGGAGATTCCGCCCGCTCGCTTCCGGTGGGATTCGAGATCACCGCCTCCACCGAAAACACGGAGTTGGCCGCCATCGCAGACCCGAAAAAGAAGTTTTACGGGCTTCAATTTCACCCCGAGGTCGAGCATACCCCCAAGGGCCAGCAGATGCTGAAAAACTTTTTGTTCGACATCTGCGGGTGCCGCCCCGACTGGACCATGAAATCCTTTGCCCGGGAGGTGATCGACGAAATACGGGACCAGGTGGGAGACAAGCGGGTCATTCTGGGCCTCAGCGGCGGGGTCGATTCCTCGGTCACCGCGCTGCTGCTTCACAAGGCGATCGGGGATCAGCTCACCTGCATTTTCGTGGACAACGGCTTGCTGCGCAAGGATGAAGCGGACAAGCTTCGCCGGGTATTCGAACAGCACCTGCATCTGAATATTGTCTTTGTGGATGCGGAAAGCCGTTTTCTGACCGCTCTGGCCGGTGTCATCGATCCGGAGGAAAAGCGAAAAATCATCGGCAAGGTCTTCATGGATGTTTTCGAAGATGAAGCCGGCCGAATTCAGGATGCCGATTTTCTGGCCCAGGGCACCCTCTACCCCGATATCATCGAATCGGTTTCCGCCTTCGGCGGCCCCACGGCGGTCATCAAGTCCCACCACAATGTGGGCGGGCTTCCGGAGCGGATGAAACTGAAGCTGATCGAACCTCTGAGATATCTCTTCAAGGATGAGGTGCGTCGACTGGGGGAAGAACTCGGGCTGGAGGCCGACCTGGTGTGGCGGCAGCCTTTTCCCGGGCCGGGTCTGGCCATTCGGGTTCTGGGGGAGGTCACCCCGGAACGGCTGGCCATCCTTCGGGAGACGGACGCGGTTCTGCTTGAAGAAATTCGAAAGGCTGGGTATTATCGAAAGCTTTGGCAGTCGTTCGCGGTGCTCCTGCCGGTAAAAAGCGTCGGGGTCATGGGGGACCAACGCACCTACGAAAATATTGCGGCCATTCGGGCGGTCACCAGCAAGGATGCCATGACCGCCGACTGGGCCCGACTCCCCCACGAACTGCTGGGCATCATTTCAAACCGAATCATCAACGAAGTCAAGGGGGTCAACCGGGTCGTCTACGATATCAGCTCCAAGCCCCCGGCCACTATCGAATGGGAATAATACAACCATGGATAACAGACAACCTTCAAGTTTTAAAATCGGCATGGACGAGGAAGGGTCGTCTTACAGCCGCGCGTCCAGTCAGAATTTTCCGAAAAACCGGAAGGATTCCCGCCGGTTGGATAAAATCAGTCGGCGGGTGACCCTTTTGGCCGTCGTTCTCCCCTGCTTACTGGCGGGGGTCCTGTACTGGGGATTCCGGGAGATCGATACCCGTTTCGAGGCCATGCAAACCTCCGGCTTCAGCGAAGTCGAAACCCTGTCCCGGGAGCTGGAGGCGCGGCTCGGGGCCATCGCCGAAAAATATGCGGCTCTTGAAAAATCGATGGATGAACAGGACGAACCCATGAACGAGGCCTTTCTGGTGTTTGAAAGGACCACCGTCTCCCTGCGGGAAGGTCTGGAGGAGGTCCGAAACCAGATCGAAGCCCTGGATACCAAAACGGTGGACCGAGCCGCGCTCGAAGCGGACAAGCAGGAATTGTCGCAACAGATCGCCCGGCTTTCCGAATCCCTGACCCCGGTGCGGGAATCGGTTCAGGAGGCCCAAACCCGAATCCAGGCCCTGGAATCCCAATATTCGGCCGATTTGTCCAATCTCATGACCGTCATGGAGACGGCGATTCAGGAATCGGAGACGGTGCGGGCCGAACTGGCCCGAATGAAAAAGGACCTGGTGGATGTTCTCTCCACCACCATCGATAAAAAAGCGCTGGAGGCCGCGATCAAAAACCAGGCGGACCGATACCAGGGCGAAATCGGATACCTGACCGAGAATTTCGCCCAGAACGAGCGGGCCATCACCACCCTGCAAAACCGTATTCGGGATCTGGAGCGCCAGGTGGACACCCTCAACCGCCGCCGGAATCTGGGCACCCCCAAACCCGGCACCATTCTCGAAGAGGACATTCAGTAATCCCGAATCCGACCCGCTCGGTTTTTCACCGGTCGTCGTCAGGCGCTGTTTTTCTCTTGCAGCAGCTTCTCGATCACGGCGATGTCCCCGGGCAGGTCCACCTCCGGGGAATCGTAGTCGGTGATCACCACCTTGATTCGACGGCCGTTTTCCAGGGCCCGCAACTGCTCCAGTTTTTCAATCTCCTCGAGCCGGCCCAGGGGCAGCGTGCGGAAAGCTTCCAGAAACCGCCGGGTATAGGCATAGATCCCGAGATGTTTGTAGGTGTCGAATCGGGTTTCCGCATCCCGGCCGAAGGGAATGGGGGATCGGGAAAAATAGAGTGCGAATCCCTGCCCGTCCATGACCACCTTGACGTGCTTGGGGTTGGTAATCTGTTCCGGTTTGGTGATGACCCGCGCGAGGGTGGACATCTCCAGGTCCGGGTGTTCATCAAAGGGGGCGGTGACCTGATCCAGACAGCGGGGGTCCAGAAGCGGCTGATCCCCCTGAACGTTCACCACAATATCTTTCATATCGAGCCCCATCCGTTCGGCGGTCTCCGCGGCCCGGTCGGACCCGGACCGGTTCTCGGCCGAGGTCATCACCACCTTTCCGTCGAACCCCTCCACCGCCTGCCGAATCCGCTCGTCATCGGTGGCCACGACCACGCGGGTGACATGGTCGGCTCGGCTGGCCGCCTCATACACCCGTCGAATCATGGGCTTGCCGCAAATCATGGCCAGCGGTTTGCCCGGAAACCGGGTGGAGCCGTACCGGCTGGGGATGACAACCGCCACCTGTCGAGTCTGATTCTGAAGTTTATTTTGATTCTGTTTCATGGAATCTCTATTTCCGCGTGTTGACGACCGCGCTGTTGAAATATGAAATGTCGAAATCGGAAGAAAACTCCCGAAGCGACTCGGTGGCGCCCAGCACCAGAACCCCGCCCGGGGTGAGCACCGAAGCCATTTTGGAAAACAACTCCCGCTTGAAAGGCACTGAAAAATAGATGGAGACATACCGGCAGAGAATGAGATCAAACGGGGTGAAGCAGAGAAAGCTGTTCTGAAGATTGAATTTCTTGAACTGGACCCGGCGCCTTAAATCGGGATCAAATTCCCAATGCCGGCCGTGAACGGTGAAATACCGTTCCCTGTTATCCGGAGGAAGCCCCCGATCCATGGCGATGGCGTCGTAACGGCCCGCCATGGCGGTCTCCAGGGCTGCGGTGGAGATGTCCGAGGCGAAGATTTCGAACCGGTTCAGAAATGAGGTCAGGCCCCGCTCCTGAAGAATCCGGTCCAGGAGCATCATCAGAGAATAGATCTCCTGTCCGGTGGAGACCGCCGAAGACCAGATTCGGGCCTTTCCGGTGCGGGTGATCTTTTCAACCAATTCGGGGACGGTTACCTGTTCCAGATAGTCCCAGAGGCTCTTGTCCCGAAACCAGGAGGTTTCGTTTGTGGTAATGGCATCGATGATCCGCTCCTTGAGCCGTCCGGTGTAATCGGTACGGGCCTTGAAGTGAAACTCCTGAAAGGAGCGGCACCCCGACTCGGCGGCCAGGTCGGAGAGCCGGGATTCGATCAGGTATTCCTTGTCCTGCTCCAGATGGATGCCGCAATGCTCTTCGATATAGGTCCGCATGAGCATGTATTCCGGCGGGGTGATTTTCAAGACGGTGTCGTGCACTTTTCAATCATGCCGGTGATTTTAGCGGCGATCTGATCCAGGGGAACAATGGCGTCGGCCTGATTCGCCTCCACCACCGCGCCGGGCATTCCCCACACCACGCTGCTTTCCCGGTCCTGTACATAGGCGTAGCCGCCTTTGCCGAAGATGGCCGTCACCCCGGCCAATCCGTCGTTGCCCATACCGGTCAGGATGACGGCCAGCACATTTCCGCCGTAAACCTCGGCCACCGATAAGAACAGATTGTCCACCGCCGGCCGGCAGCTGTTGACCGGCGGGTCATTGTTCAACCCGATCGCCGCCCGGACGGCGGACTCCCTGCGGACGGTCATGTGGCGGCCGCCCGGAGCGATGTACATGATTCCGGGCCGGACCCATTCCCCGTCCCGGGCTTCCACCACCTGGATCCGGGAAACCTGATCCAGCCGAGCCGCCAGGGAGGCGGTAAACATGGGCGGCATGTGCTGAACGGTCAGGATGGGAACCGGAAAATCTTCAGACAGCAGCGGTATGATCTCCTGAAGGGCATTGGGCCCGCCGGTGGAGACCCCGATGGCCACCACATCGATGCGTCCGGTTTTGGGCGGCGCCGAGGCGGGGGTCAGTGCCTGCTCTTTTCCCATTTTACGCGGAACCACCCGCCGACCATGGGGCACCGGCGGTTTGGCCGGGGGGGGAGTTCGCAGCGGCGCCGAAAGCGGCGGGCTCGCGGGCTTTTCCGGAGAAAGGCGCTGAATCTGGTGGGAATACCGCCGGGATTTGGCCATCTGGACCAGCCGGGTCAGGGATTTTTTCAGCTCCAGAATGCCGGCTTCAGATCCGTGGTGGGGTTTGGAAAGAAAATCGAGGGCCCCGTGCTCCAGGGCCTTGACCGTGATGTGAGCATCCTCTCGGTCCTGTCCGCTCAGCATAATGACCTCCACATCCGGAAACCGGGATTTGATCTTCTTGAGCACCGTCAGGCCGTCGGTTTCCGGCAGGAATACGTCCAGGAGCACCAGGTCCGGTTCATTCAGTTCGATCTTGAGCAGCATCACCTTTTCATTGGGCGCGGTCCCCACCACCCGAACCCCGTCCATCTTGGAAACCAGGTCGGCCAGTATACGCCGATAGGTCACCAGTTCATCGGTGACCAGAATTTTAAATTCGTCCGCCACGATCCTTCACGCTTTCATGTTTCTCATACCCGGAAACGCCCCACGATTCGGGTCAGGGCCGAGGCCATCTCCGCAAGCTCTTTGGACGATTCCTGGGTCTGTGAGGCCCCGATGGCGGTCTGCCTGGAGGCGGTGCTGATCCCCTGAATGTTCTTGGAAATCTCGTTCACCCCCTGGGCCGCACCTTCCGAAGACTTGGCCACCGACTTCAATGCGTTGAGCAGTTCGTCGATCTGACGGGCGATCTCCCGGGCGGTCTTGGAACTCTCTTCGGTGGACCGGGCGATATCCTCCATGAAGGTGGCCGATTCCCCGGCATTTCGGGCCACGTTCCGCACCGTCACCGCAGCCCCCGAGACCGACTTGGAAATCTCGCTGGCGGTGGCGGTCTGCTCCTCGGCCGAGGCCGCAATCATTTCATTGATTCCGGCAATTTCGGTGATCACCTTGCTGATCGCCTCGATGGCCTCCACCGCTTCCTGAGTGGCGGTCTGAATCTCCTCGATCTGGCCGGCGATCTCATCGGTGGCGTCGGCGGACTGCCGGGCCAGTTCCTTGACCTCCCCGGCCACCACCGCAAATCCTTTTCCGGCCTCCCCGGCCCCGGCCGCCTCGATGGTGGCGTTGAGGGCCAGCATATTGGTCTGATCGGCGATATCCTTGATCACCCCCACCACCTTGCCGATCTGTCTGGAGGCGGATGCCAGGGCGTCCATTCGGGTGTTGACCTCCTCGGTCCGCCTGTTGGCGTCCTGGGAGATTCTGCTGGCGTGGGCGGTGTTTTTGGCCACCTCGTTGAGGGAGGCGGTCATCTCTTCGGCGGCGGAGGCGACGGTGTTGACCTGAGCGGAAATCTCCTCGCTGTCGCCGGCCATGCCGGTCACATGGTCGGCGGTCTTTCGCCCCGCCTCGGCCACATTGTCGAAGGTGGAGGACATCTCTTCGGTCATGGCGGCGATATTTCCGGCGGAGGCGGTCAATTCCTCGGTGGAGGAGGCCACCGTGTCCACCCCGGCGTTGACCTGCTCCGAAGCCGCCGCCACGGTGGTCGCCTGGGAGTTCATCTCTTCGGCCGACGAGGCCATCTGGGTCGCCACCGAAGATAGCTCCTCGGAGGAACTGGAAATGCTGCTGATGGTATCGGTCAATTCCTGAACAATGGCCCGCACCGAATCCAGGGCCCTCTTGAGACCCTCGGCCATCTGGCCGATTTCATCCCTCGACTCGACCTGAATGGGCGCGCTCAGGTCCCCTTCCCCGAACTGCCGGGAAAAATCGACGATCCGCCGAACCGGCCGGGTAATGGTTCGGGTGATGAAAAAGGCCAGAACCAGCACCACCAGGACGGTTACCAGGAGGATGAAGGACATTTGACGAACGGCGTCTTCCAGCAACCGGTCGACCTGATTGGCCACGTTCACCACCCGGTCCATGCCGGTGGTGGCGATGTCGTAGGCGGTATCCAGCACATCGGTGGCGGTTTCATCCCGGGCCGCTCCCAGTTCCCTCAGCGCATTCTGGCTCTCCAAAATGTCCTGCATGGCATTGCGGTATTCCCGGGCACCCCGCTCGATGTCCGACAGCGGGTCTTCATTGATTTCCATTCGGGTCAGGGGACGAAGCTGCTGAATATCGGCCTCGATGCGGTCGAACAACTGAAGCCCGGTGCGGATCAGCTCCGGATCTCTCAGGGCCTGGCCCTTGAAGGTGTAGACCCGAATGTTGCCCCCCACGAAAATGAGGTCCTCGATCAGGGTAACCTTCTGAATTCGATCAAACAGCTGCTGGGCCGAGACCCCGGCGGCGATGTCGGATTTGAGGCGTTCATGCTGATTGTGGATATAATTCCGGGCGCTGGTCATGTAGGTTTCAGCGGCGGCGTCCAGGGCGTTTCGATGGTTCTGAACGGCGCGGTTTTCGGTGATGGTCTTCCCCACCAGTTCTTCGTATTCCGAGACCCGGTTTCGAATAAGGTCGACGCTCTCCCGAAGTTTCACCAGGTTCTCCCGGTCCTCCGAGAGGCGTTGGGCGGAGGCCAGGTTTTCCTTCACCGCCGCCAGGTGAGTCTGACCCTCTTTCAGATACCGTTCCTCCTCGCTCAGGCCGTATCCGCGCATGTTGTACATGGTCAGCAGACAATTCCGCTCCAGATCTTTGGAAATCCGAACCTCGGGCACATACTCCTTGTCCAGTCGTTCGGATTCATCCTCGATAGAATTCATTCGGTCGATCGCCAGCAAAACGAGTCCGACGGCGATCAGAAAAATCAGGCCGAAGCCGGTACCGATTTTCCCGCCGATCCGCATATTCTTAAACCATTGTACCACCGTGTGCCCTCCTCATCAATTGATTGCTTGCATTACCCGATCCAGCAACATTTCAATGTTTAGAAGCATCACCAGATCCTCCCCCCTTTTAATGACCCCGCGTATGAGGTCCCCGTCGAGGCCGGTCAGATGGGGCGGCCGCGGAAGCATCTCCGACTCCGCCGCCGTCAGCACATCCTCCATGCCGTCGATCAAAAGCCCCACGATATCCTCTCCCGGTTCCATCCGGTCCAGCCTGCCGTCCCGAACAAACGGCTGAATCTCCTCCGCGGTTTTGAGAATCAACATCTGCCGCGAATCCTCGACCCCTTTCCGATCCAGACCGAGACTCACCCCCGGATCGATCACCGTCACCACCCGCCCCCGCAGGTTCATCAGTCCGGCCAGGTGCGGGGGCGCCCCCGGGACCGGGTCCACCATTATATGCCGATGGACCTCCTTGACCAGGAGAATGTCCATCCCGAAGGTCCGGTTTCCGAGTCGAAACACGGCGATCTGTCGGCTCATCAAGCCCCCCTCGGCCGGACCGCTTTTCCGGTTCGGCCCCCGGCGGTCAACCCCGCCAGTTTTTCCAGAAGCCGGGCCTTGTCGAGCTTCAGCTCCCAGGCATCGAACCCGGCTTCCATGCCCTTTTTGACCAGATCCCGTTCCTCAAGGGAGGTCACCGCCATCACCGGAAGGCGCCGCCACCGCTCGTCGGCCCGAATGGCCCGAATGGTGTCCCATCCGTCCATTCCCGGCATCACGATATCCAGAATCACCGCGTCGACCGGTTCATTCTCCAGGACCGTGAGCGCCGATTCTCCGTCCCGGGCCGTGATCACCCCATATCCGGCGGACCGCAGGTATTCGCCCTCCACCATGCGGAAAAAGGGGGTGTCGTCCACCAGCAACACCCGGCATTTTCCCTCCGAGCTTGCCGGTTCGGCGGTGCGCACCGCATACCACTCCGGCGCCGCCAGCTCAAACAGGCGATAGAGGTCCGGCAGAAGGGTGATCCGATTCTCCAGAACCGTGGACCCGAACAGGCCGGGGGCCTGAATCGATTCGGTGTCCAGGTCCACCGCCGATTCCACTGTCGTGATCACCTGATTGAAGACCAGGCCGATGGGATATTGCATCTGCCGGGGCACGATCACCCCGATCCGGTCTTGGAAAGACCGCTGGGGACGGCTGATCGGCAAGTGATCTTCCAGAAAAACCAGGCGAAGCTTTCGGTGGTGGTACCGAAGAAAAAACCGGTCTTGAATACGTTCGACCGCTCCGGCCTCAAACCGCTCGATTCTGCTGATCAATTCCAGGGGCAGCGCGAACCGCTCCTCGGTGCCGTTGTCGAAGATAAGCAGCGTCTGAAGGGCTTGGCCGTCTCCGGCGGATGCTTCGGCGGCCCCCCTGTCCGCCGTCTCCAGGTCCATTCCGGTGACGGAGGCCGTTTTCATGATGCCGGCGGTGTCCAGAATCAAGGCCACCTTTCCGTTGCCCAGAATGGTGACCCCGCTGAAGCAGGTCATCTTTTTCAGATACCGGGGGAGCGGCTTGACCACGATCTCTTCGGTGCTGATGATCCGGTCCACTACCAGTCCGAACCGGGCGCCGCCGGACTGAACGGCGATGACACGGATCGGTTCGGTCCGATTCAGAAGCTCACGGCCGGGCGTCTCCTCGTCCGTCGTTTCCCGGTTCCCGCGGATCAAAAGCCGATTCAGATCCACTAGGGGCAGCAGCATCTCCCGAAGTCGAAGCACCCAGTTCTCCTGAACCGGATTGATCCGGTGTTGAACCTCATCCGGTTTAATCCGGACCAGTTCGTCCACATCCGCCTCCGGAAGAATAAAAAAATGATCTCCCGAACGGATCAGCAGGCCGGAGACGATGGCCAGGGTCAGGGGAAGAATCAGAAGGATGCGGGTTCCACGGCCGGGGCGGCTTTCGATCTCCACGGTTCCGCCCAGCTGTTCGATATTGGTCCGGACCACATCCATGCCCACCCCGCGGCCGCTCAGATCGGTAACCGATTCGGCGGTGGAAAACCCGGGCCGGAAAATCAATCGCAGCCGCTCCGCTTCGTTCAGTTCCTGAAGCTCGGCCGGGTCGATGATCCCCTTTTCCACCGCTTTCCGCCCGATGTAAGCCCCGTCCAGGCCCCGGCCGTCATCCAGAATCTCCAGATGGACCTGTCCGCCCTGGTGAAAGGCCTTCAGATGAATGGCGCCCTGCCGGGGTTTGCCGGCCGCCTCCCGTTCCGCCGGGGATTCGATGCCGTGGTCCACGGAATTGCGGATCAAATGAGTCAGCGGATCGGATAACCCTTCGATGATGGTCTTGTCCAGATCCACCTCGCCGCCCTCAGTGACCAGCCTCACCTCTTTGTTCAGTTTTCGGGCCGAGGCCCGGACCACCCGGTGAAACCGTTCGAAAACCAGCGAGATGGGCTGCATCCGCATCCGCATGATCTTTTCCTGCATCTCCGAGGTGACTCGGCTGATATGCTGTAAAATCGGGTTGAGGCCCGGGGTGTGTTTGACCAGCGGAAGCGCGGTCTGCATCAGCTGATTGCGGCCCAGGACCATCTCTCCGGCCAGATTGACCAGTTCATTCAGGAAATTGACCCCCACCCGAATCTTTTCGTCGCCGTGGGCTTCTGAAAGCTGGTTCGAGGGCGGGTCCCGGGAAATGGTTTCCCTATCCGGGTCCGAATCAGCCGGCTCTGTTTGATTTGAAGTAGACGGCGCCGGAAAAGACGGAGTTTCGTCGTCCGGCGCGGTGTGGATCACCTCGGCGACTTTTTCCCCGGACGGGGAAAAGCCCTCCAGGTCCATGGGGATCACCCGGTCCCAGCCCAGATCCAAAGCCTCGGTGATGAATACCGGTTCCAGGGAGGTGGCGAAGAGAAAGTCGAAGGCGAGATCGTTTTCCATGCAATCGGCCAGGCCGGTGATGCTTCGGGTATCCAGAACCGCGTCCACGAACCGGCCCAGGGATTCCATGCTGGTGATGAAATCGAAGGGGGTTTTGCCTTTTTCGCGCAGATCCGCGTTCAGATAGAGCTGAACCATGTAAAGGCGACATCCCCGGCAGGTGAGTTCCTCAACCTCGGCGGCGGAGATATCGAAGCGGGCCGGTTCCGATTCGGCAGCGGCATCCTCCCGATGCTGAACCACCGCCACTTTGTCTTGAGGAGGGCCCTCCTCCAAAAAAGCGGCCAGGCTGTTCAGCTCGTTCTGGATATCGACCTGGTCGCTGGCGGCGATGCGGTTCATCATCCCCCGCAGGGAATCGAGCCCGGTCAAGAGGGCATCGATCATCTCCGGGGTGGGAACGACCTCCCGGTCGCGGATACGGGATAGAAGGTTTTCCATGCGATGGCTGAGGGCGCCGATGTTCTCGAGCCCGAAGAATCCGGCTGCCCCTTTGATACTATGGACCCCCCGAAAGATACGGTTGACCACCTCCGGATCGGTGGCGGCGCCGCTCTGTTCGAGGGTCAACAGGTCCGGCTCGATCGACTGGAGGTGCTCCCGGGCGTCTTCGACAAAATCATCCAGGAGATCATCGTGTTCGTCCAGCATGGGTCATCCCTCGGGCAGGGGTTGAATGGAAAAAAGGGAAGGAAGCCGAAAAAAATTGGCCACCTTCATAAAATTATCACCGGCGTTGATGATTTCGAGGGTTTTGCCGGCGCCGGTCACCTGGCGATAGAGGCCGACGACCAGGTTGACCCCCAGAGAATCCACCAGATCGACATCGGTGACGTCCAGAACCACTGTGGAAACCTCGGGATGGTCCCCCAGCCGGTCTGAAAAATAATCCCGAAGATCCTCCACCGCGCTGGCCACCAGATCGGTTTCCGGTACCAAAACCAGCGCATCCGCGTCTTTCGTATGCTTCATTGTACCTCACAAATCTTTTCCGGAAAAAATGCGATTACTGCAGTAGGCAGTCCGAGCTGAAACAACATACCCTCTACCCTTTTCGATCTTGAAACACAAGGATTACGGTTCCCTCTTGAATCTGAAATTCCTCCGTGACCGACTGAATGGCGGCGAGCCCCCTGCCGCCGGTCTGACGGGGGTCCACCTTCTCCATGGAAACCGCCTCCTCGGGGAGGGTAAATCCGGAGCCCGCATCCGTCACCGATATCCGCAGTTCACCGGGGCGGGATTCCAAAACGATCTCCACAAATGTGTTCGGATTCAATCGATTGCCGTGGATGACGGCATTGAGGAGGGCCTCTCGAACCGCCAAAAGCAGAAGATAGGGATCATGCCCTGCGGGAATCCGTCCCTCGGAAAGCCCCTCGGCCCAGTCGCAGGCCATATCCACCCCCTCGTAGGTAGCCGGAATAGTGAACCGTTCCCGAAGAGGGATTTCTTCCGCGGGCGGATGAAGGGCGACCAGGGCCATGTCGTCGGTCTGGTTCCGGTCAAGGGTCAGGCGGTTCAGGATGTCGGCCCCGACCCCTCGAATCCGATGCCGGCTCAGGTCCACCTCTTCGGCCTCCAGGAGGGTCCTGAATGCGTCGGTTTGAATGCCGTCTGAAAACAGAAACAGCCAGTCACCGGGGCAAAGCCGGAATTCCTCCTCCAGAAAAAGAGAATCTTCAGGGATCAGACCCAGCCCCATGCCGCCGCCGCTCAATTCCCGAAAGGTTCGGGTCCCGTCCGGACCTTCACCGACCACCATCCCGCCGGGATTGCCCGCGGTGGCCAGCTTCACATGCCCGGTTGCCGGGTCCCAGGAAAGAACCGAGGCGCACAGGTGATGATGCGCATATTCGGGCTTGTTCAGCTCCCGGTTGAGGGCTTTCAGAAGATCGGTGGGATCCTGGACCCGACTCCAGAGGGTGGAGAGCATCCCTAAAAACATGGCGCTGATGTAAGACGTCGTGACGCTGTGTCCAGAGACGTCGCCCAACAGCACTCCGCACCGGCCGGTTTCCGGAAATTTCCGGCAGAGGGCCAGATCGCCTCCGGCGTCGGTCAAGGGTTGATGGGCGACATCGATGTATTCGCAGGCCTCGGTGCATCCGAGTTTGACTAGATGATTCTGGGCCTGTCGCACCTGGCTGACGGTGGAGGCGGAATTGGCCGGAGCGGCTTTTCGGCCGGCCCGATAGACCGCCGATTCCATCAGGCCGGGAATGCGGGATGAAAACTCGAATTCGGTCAACACACCCTCGGCTCCCAGTTGGGTGGCCAGGTTGAAGGCGTCCGCATCCGCCTCGGCGGCATAGATAAAGACCGGTACATTGGCGAATTCCTGCTTGATTCGCGCCAGCAGTCCCAGACCGTCGATGTCGGAGGTGAACATATTGCTGACCACCATATCGAACCGGCGGCGCCGGTCGTGGATCAACTCCCAGGCCAGGGTGCCGTTGGCGACCCGTTCCACGATCAGGTTCCATTCCGCCAACGTCCGGCTGAACCGTTCGGCCCGATCCCGGTCTTCTTCCACCAGCAGGACCCGGTACCCCGAAAGGATTGAGCCCGTTGCTGAAATCGGCGACTTTTCGGGTGTTTTCTCGGGTTCGGCCGCCTTTGCGGTCGGCTCCGGACTCGCCGTGAATCGTTCGATCTGTTCCCGAATCTGCTCGGTATCCAAGGGCTTGGTGAGAAAACCGTCGCCGCCGGCCTCCAGACAGCGCCGACGGTCCGGTTTGGATGACATGGCCGTGACGATGATAATGGGGGTAGCGATTCCCATTTCCCGAATCCGCTGAATGGTCTCGATGCCGTCCATTTTCGGCATCAGGATATCCATGAAGATCATTCGGTAGGAGGCGGTTTTCAGCTTCTCGATGGCTTCATGGCCGTTGGCGGCCTCATCCGCGGCAAACCCCTCCTGAATCAGGATTTTCTTTAACATCTCCCGGTTGAAGGGGTTATCCTCCACCACCAGAATCCTGGGCGGGCCGGCCTCTGGAATTCCGCTTCCATCCTGTTTTTTTTGCGTTTCGGTCAAACCTTCCATCCTGCTTTTTGTTAAGGAAAACACCTATATCAAGACCGCCTTCACAAGTAAAGGCGGTTAAAAGGGGTTATCGGTTACTA
>JBKHDE010000030.1:0-28483 GCA_046541495.1 Desulfococcaceae bacterium | reverse complement strand
AGTGAAAGCTGTTCTTATCCATCGCCTGCGAAGCCCGGGAGAAATAGTCCTCCAGGGAATCGAAGATCAGGTATTGCTCCACCGCGTCCCAGGAGATGGCGGTGCCGACGTCGGTGGCCCAGTCGTTGGCGGTGGCGCCTTCGCAGAAGCGGCCGACGATGAAGACCCGATCGGCCTGGATGTCGAACCGGGCCTCCCGAAGCAGCACCGCATCGTCCAGGGAGCGGTTTTTCAGGTACAGCAGCACGATTTTATCTTTTAAATGAGGCGTGTTCAACGGATTCATTTGGATTCCTTTTCCCGTCTTCCGCAGAAAATAGCCGGAAGCGGTCAACACCGGAAGACGAGTGGTTTTTCGCGGTTTCATCATTATGCCGCCTTCTTTTCCAAGCGTCGAAGTTCCTGGGCCACCGCTTCGGGAGAAGCGGTAAACCGGGCCACGAAAAGATAGAATACCGGCACCAGAAAGAGGGTCAGGACGGTGGAAAAAAAGACTCCGGTGAGGATCACCACCCCGATGGTGAACCGGCTTTCGGCGCCGGCCCCGGCGGCCAGCACCAGCGGCACCGCCCCCATGATCGTGGAGGCCGAGGTCATGAGGATGGGCCGCAGCCGCTGACGCGCGGCGGTGAAAAGGGCCTCTTCCACCGCCATCCCCTGATCCCGAAGCTGGTTGGCGAACTCCACGATCAGGATGCCGTTTTTGGCGGCCAGCCCCACCAGCATGATGATCCCGATCTGACTGTAGACATTCAAAGAACTCCCGAAAATCCACAACCCGCCCAGGGCCCCGGCAATGGCCAGCGGCACCGTGAGCATGATGGTCACTGGATGAACAAAGCTTTCGAACTGGGCCGCCAGAACCAGAAACACGATCAGCAGCGACAGCCCGAAGGTGAAAGCCAATGCGCCGGAGGCGTCGATGAATTCCCGGGACTGGCCCTTGTAGTCGATCACCGGCACGTTTCCCAGCTCCTCCCGGGTGATCCGGTCCATGTAATCGAGGGCTTCGGCCAGGGAGTAGCCCTCGTTCAGACCGGCTTCGATGGTGACGGCCCGCAGTCGGTTGAAGCGGTTTCGGGCCCGGGCATCGGCGAATTCCCGCAGGGAGACCAGGCTGGACAGGGGAATCAGTTCATCGGTGGTCCGGGACCGAACATAGATATTGTGAATGTCAGTGGGGGTTCGCTTGTCCCTCGCTTCTCCCTCCAGAATGACATCATACTCCTCCCCCCCGTCGATGTAGGTGGTCACCCGGCGAAATCCGAGCATGGTCTCGAGAGTGCGGCCGATCTCCTGAATGGAGACCCCCAGGTCCGCGGCCCGATCCTTGTCGATGGCCACCTCGAGCTGAGGCTTGGTCTCTTTGTAGTCGCTGTCCAGATCCCGAAGGCCCGGGTTCTCCTCCGCCCGGGCCAGAATCAGATCCCGCCACCGGGCCAGTTCGTCGTAGCTGGTACCGCCGAGGACGAACTGCACCGGCTGGCCGGTGCCCCCGCCCAGACCGCTTCGAGAGACGGTAAAAGAACGGTAACCGGTCAAAGCCGCCAGCTGGGCATTGATATCCTGTTTGATCTCATGCACCGATCGGTCCCGCTCTCCCCAGGGCTTGAGGACCACAATCCCCCGTACCGAGTTGACCTCATTGGTGTCCCCGAAGCTGGCCGGCACCCGCAGCAGCACCCGGGCGGCCTCTCCCCGCTCATACAATTCCATGAGGACATCCTCCACCTTCTCCATCATCTCCAGGGAGCGCTCAAAACCGGCCCCTTCCGGCCCGTTGACGATGACGAAAAAAGCGCCCCGGTCCTCGGCCGGGGAGTATTCCTTCTGCACCAGTCCGTAGAACAGAGGAATGGACGCGAAGATGACCAGAAACACCGCCGCACCGATCCAGAAATGGCCGGCGAACCGCTTCAACATCCGCACATACCCATCGGAAAAGGCATCCAACCGGCGCTGAAGAACCTCGGACAGGCGGCTCTTGTGCTCCGGCTTCAGGATCTTGGAGCACATCATGGGCGTTAGGGTCAGGGCCACGAAGCTGGAAAAGCAGACCGCACCGGCCAGGGCGAACGCGAATTCCGAAAACAGCCGGCCGGTATTGCCCCGCAGAAAAGAGATGGGCACGAAGACCGACACCAGCACCAGGGTGGTGGCGATCACGGCAAACCCCACCTGACGGGCCCCGCGATAGGCGGCCAGAAGCGGATGCTCCCCTTCCTGAATCCGTCGGTAGATGTTCTCCAGGACCACGATGGCATCGTCCACCACCAGCCCGATAGCCAGAATCAAGGCCAGCAAGGTCAGCAGGTTGATGGAAAAATCCATGGCCAGCAGCAGAATAAAGGTGGCGATCAGAGAAACCGGCACGGTGACCGCCGGAATCAGGGTGGCGCGCAGCGATCCCAGAAAGAGATAAAGGACCAGCACCACCAGAATGGCGGTGATGAACAAGGTCTTATAGACTTCATGGATGGAGGATTCGATAAAGACCGACCGGTCGTAGCTTTCGTGAAGCACCATTCCTTCCGGCAGGCTCGCGTTGACCCGCCCCAGTTCATCCTTCACCGCGTGGGCCACATCCAGGGTGTTGGCCTTGGATTGTCGCACAATCCCGATGCCGACCATCGAGATCCGGTTGCCCCGCAGCAGGCTTCGGTCGTCGGCGGCCCCCACCGCCACCCGGGCGATGTCCCGAAGCCTTACCAGATAGCCGTCCCGGCCCCGGCCGATGACCAGCCGGGCGAAATCCTCGGCGGTGTTGAAGGACCGTGCCACCCGCACCGTGAACTCCTTGCGCTGGGATTCCACCCGGCCGGCCGGCAGTTCCACATTCCATTCCCGAAGGGAGCGCTCCACGTCCGAGGCGGTGATCCCCCGGGCCGCCATGGCCTTCCGGTCGAGCCAGATCCGCATGGCATACCGGCGGGAGCCGCCCACCCGCACCCGGGCCACCCCGTCCAGTACCGAAAACCGGTCCACCAGATACCGCCGGGCATAGTCGGTCAGCTCCAGGTTGTTCATTCGGGTGGAGGCCAGGTTGAGCCACATGATGACATCGCTGGAGGCGTCCACCTTGAAAATCTCCGGGGGATCGGCCTCTTCCGGCAGGTTGTCGACGATTCGAGAGACCCGGTCCCGAACATCGTTCACCGCCGATTCGATATCCCGGTCCAGGATGAACTCCACCGTGATGTCGGAGACCCCGTCCCGGCTCACCGATTCGATGGACCGAACCCCCTCGACCCCGCTGATTCGGTCTTCGATCACCTGGGTGATCCGGGTCTCCACCACATTCGCGGCCGCGCCCGAATAGGTGGTCTCCACCGACACCACGGGCGGATCGATGTCCGGATATTCCCGGACCGCGAGGCGGGTAAAGCTGATCAGGCCGAAGGCGATGAGGATGAGGCTGAGGACAGTGGCGAGGACCGGGCGTTTGACGGTCAGGTCGGAAATAAACATGGCGCCCCCTTTCTATGCCCCGGCCGGGGACTCGACTTCCATCACATCCACGGAAGATCCTTCCCGAACCCGATTCACGCCCTGAACAATGACCCGGTCGCCGATCTCCAGCCCGGAGAGCACCTCCACATCCCCGGGCCGGCGGCGGTCGGTGGCGATCTCGCGGCGGACCACCCCGTTTTCCGCATCCACCACCCAGACGAATTTTCGTTCTTTTTCCATGAATATCGCCTCTTCGGGCACCATCAGCGTCTCGGTCTCTTTTCGAATCATCTCCACCGTGAGAAGCATGCCCGGTTTCAGCGCCCGATCGGGATTGGGGATATTGGCCCGCACCGTCACCGATCGGGAGACCGGATCGACCCGGGAGTCGACCACCGAGACGTTTCCTTCAAAAGCCCGGTCGGGATAGGCTTTGCTTCGGGCGGTCACCGACAGCCCCGGTCGAAGTTCGGACATATAGGTTTCCGGGGCGGAAAAATCGATATGAACCACTGAAAGGTCGTCGAGGGTGGTAATCACGGTGTCGGTGTCCACCACCGCTCCGGGGCTGACCTGGCGGATGCCGAGTACCCCCGAAAAGGGCGCCCGAATGGTGTAATCGCGTAAGCGGGCTTCCAGGTTGGTCACCTGAGCCTCAGCCCGCTTGAGAAGCCCCTCGGCCTCTTCCAGCTGGGCCTGGGAGACGGCCTTTCGCTTGACCAGATTGCGCACCCGTTCGTATTTCAGCTGCTGCTCCTTCAAGGCGGCCTTGGCTTCTTTGAGCAGGGATTTTTCCTCATCGTCGCTCATTTTCACCAGCACCTGGCCCGCCTCCACCGCATCCCCGTCCTCAAAAAAGATCTCGGTGATCCGGTCCCTCACCGTCGGATTGAGGGTGACCGATTCACTGGCCTTGACCGTTCCCAGCCCTTCTAGAATCTCCAGAAACGGGGTTTTTTGAATTTCGGCGACGACCACCGGGGTGGTCTTGCGGACCGCGGCCCGGGCCGAACCGGAGCCGGTATCGCTGTCTCCGGCAAATATCCATACCAAAAGCACCAGCATTCCCGCTCCGGCGCCGATGCCTGCGAGCCCGTATTTTTTATTTATTTTAAACATGACATCACTCCATGTTGAATATCGATTTCAGGCCTTCGGCTCGGCCGATTCCGTCAATCGACGGGCGCCCCCCACCCGCCGCCGATGGCCTTGATCAGGTTGACCGCGCTGGTATAGCGCTGCCCGCGAATCTGGCTTTCCAGACGGGAATTCTCAAGGAGCACCCGCTCGGTATCCAGAACATTGAGATAATTGACCAGCCCCCCCTCGAACTGCCGCCGGGACAGGTCATAGGCCTGTTGGGACGCCTCCACCGCCAGTTTGTTGGCTTCGTCCTGCTTTTTCAACAGCTGGACGCTGACCAGGGCGTCTTCGACTTCTCCGAAGGCTTCGATAATCGTTTGACGATAAGATGCGTATTGCTCGGCATATGCGGCCCGGGTCCGCTCCAGATTGGCGGACAGCCGCCCCCCTTCGAACAACGGGATGGAAATATTGGGCCCAACGCCCCAGGTAAAACTGCGGCTGTCGAAAAGATTGCTATAATGGGAACTTGCCAGTCCGGCGTCGGCGCGGATATTGACCTGGGGATAAAACTCGGCCGTAGCCACCCCGATTCGGGCGTTGGCCGCAGCCAGGTCCCGCTCCGCCCGCCGAATATCCGGCCGCTCCACCAGCAAACGGGATGGAACCGTCAACGGGATATGGGGCGGCTCCCCCTTCAAGGGTGTAAAAGGAATGGAAAATTCCGACGGCGGCAGCCCCAGCAGCAATGCGATGGCGTTCTCCAGAATAGCCCGCTCCCGCCGCAAAGCGAACAAAAGGGCCTGGGTGGCATTGAGCTCCGCCTTGGCCTGGGCCACCGGCAGCTGGGACACGATTCCGAATTCGAACCGGCTGTCGAGGATCTTGAGTTGCTCCTGGCGCACATTCACGGCCCGCTCGACAATGCGGATCTCTTCATCGAAGGATCGCAGGGCGAAATAATCGATCGCCACCTCCGAGCGAAGGATCAGCAAAACGGCCTCGAAATCCTCCTCCATCGACTGGGCATCGGCGACCGCCGCCTGGTATCCCCGGCGGATGCGTCCGAACAGATCGATTTCATAGGCCACGTTAAAGGGAAACCGCCAGGAAGAGGAGGCGCCCCCTGTAGACCCGTCGGTGGTTTCCGAAAATTCCCGCTTTTGATAATCGGGGTCGGCGGACAGGAAGGGAAACAGCGGGGCCTTTTGAATGCGCGCCGTGGCCCGTGCCTGACGCACCCGGGCCGCCGCGGCCATTAAATCGAAATTACCGTCATCGACGCGATCGACCAGTTGATTTAACAGCTTGTCATTGAATAAGTACCACCAGGGTCCTTCATAAATCATCGGTTTCAGATCAACCCCCGGCGCGTACTTGTAGGCTTCCGGGGTGGGGACGATCGGGGCTTCGTAGTCGGGCCCCGCCATGCAGGAGGTCAACAGCGTTGCTGAAAGAATCAAAATGACAAACAGCGCAGATCGCAAATAGTGAGACAGGTTCATTCGGTATTCGCCGGCAGATGGAGAAAGCGTCGTCATTTTCCTCACCGTTCACCTCATTCCTAAAATCAGGGGGTTATTGGGTAGTGTAATCACAGATGGGTTGAAATCAAGATAATGGGCATTCGCGCCGGCTATTCCGGCTTTCGGAATTTGGATTCCACGGCATGGCAGACCGGGCAGTTTTTTGGAGGGGCGTCCACGGCGATAAAGCCGCAGACCTGGCACACAAAAAATGTTTGGTCCCCGGCCGAACCATCTTTCCTTCGGCGGTTCAACAGCTCGAATTGGGCCTTGGCGGTCTCTCCGAACTGCTCAAATGCCTCGGCGGCGGTCTCCCGCCCTTCCCTGTGGAGTATTTCCGCCACTTCGAAAAATTCGACGGTGAAATCCTTCCGTTTGGTGCTGACCAATGCATCCAGATGTTCGTCGACATCGGTCCCGATCTTTCCCCGAAGATGCATCATGATCCGCCCGGCATGCACTTCTTCGGAATCGGCTAGCACGTGCAGCATTCTTGCCGTGGATGCATCCCCCGCCTTGTCGGCCAGGGCCGCATACAACCGGTTGCGGGCCGCCGAGACCGATTCTTTGGCAAAAGCCAGGAGCATTTCTTTGTAGGGATCTTCCGGTGAATTCATAAGTGACAAATCCTAGTTCCGCTGAGGAATGGAAAAATGGGCTCGATCAAATGCCAGACAGATACTGTGGTTTCCAGCCGTAGAGATTATTTAGAAATATTTCAGTACTAGAATCTCGACGTATGGAGTTTAATCGGTAAATTGTCTCTAAATAGCCGGAAATCTTTGTCAGTCGTCAATATGGGATAATTATAAATTTCAGATACTGCGCAAATTAAAAAATCTGTGTGAGATCCTTGGATCCCTTTCCTTCGATTGATGGTATAAAAAACCGCCGCACGTTCAAACACTTTGGTTTCAAGCAGTGTATCCGGAAATGAGGACAGTTTTTCTTTCAATCGCCGGAACTGAACATCCGACTTCACACCGGAAAGAATTTCCTGCCGAATAGGGCCGATGATTTTTACTCTAACTTCTCGAATTAATTCCTGAAGTTCTAATACGACCGGGTCATCCGCGGGAACGCTTCGCCTCAGAGCCAGAGACCAGACACAGGTATCAACGAGAACACTCATTCTCGATCGCGCAGAGACTTGTAGTCATATTCCGGATCGAAATCAATTGTACCGAAAAGATCGATGATTTCAATCTGTTTACGGCGTTGGATATATTCCTCAAGCGCTTCGGTCACGACCGCCTTTTTGGTTTTATGTTTGCCGATCTTACGGGCTTTCTCAATGAGTTCATTGTCAATAGCGAGATTTGTGGCCATAATCACCTCCTTACCCTTAAACACTTACACATTTGAGTGTGTGAAATCAATGGTGAATTTTAGGGTACGTACAACCCGGCCTTCACGGGAAGATACAGCGACAGCGAAGGAAACAGCGACAGAATCACCAGCACGATGATGTCCATGATGACGAAGGGGATGGCCTGTTTGGCGACCGCGTCGATATCGCCGCGGATGAGGTTTGCGGCGGTGAAGAGGTTGACCCCCACCGGCGGGGTGGCCTGGCCGATGGCCAGGGCGGAAATGAAGATCACCCCGTACCAGAGCGGGTCGATGCCGAAGGCGGTGAGCACCGGAATCAGGATGGGCATGATCAGGTAGGAGATGGAGATGGCGTCCAGAATCATGCCCAGGGCGAGAAGCAGAAGATTGACCAGGATGATCATGACGGCGGCGTTGGGGGAGATGGAGACGATGAACTCGGCGGCCCGGTCCACCACCCCGATGACCGAGGTGCCCCAGGTGAAGATGCCGGCGAAGACCACGATGAACATGATCACCGAGCTGGTGGCGGCGGCATCGGTGAGGACCAGGACGAAATCCCGCCAAGTCAGGGACCGGTAGATGAAGACCGCCACGAAGAGGCTGTAGAAGACCGCCACCACCGCGGCTTCGGTGGGGGTGAAGATGCCGGCGTAAATCCCCCCGAGAATGATCACCGGCGACAGAATCGCCCAGATCGATTCCCGAAGCGCTTTCAGAATCTCCCCTGCGCCGGCCCGTTCAGTGATCCCCCGGTATCCTCGTTTTCGGGAGATCAGATAGGCCACGATAATCGTCCCCACCCCGGTCAGAAGCCCCGGAATGATCCCGGCCATAAACAGGGCGCTCACCGACACGCTGGTGATGTTGCCGTAGATGATAAAGGCGATGGAGGGCGGAATGATGATGGACAGATCCGAGGCATTGGCGATGAGGGCCCCGGAAAAGTTCTTGTCATACCCGTGCTTGAGCATGGGCGCCAGCAGGATCAGCCCGACCGCCGCAGTGGTGGCCGGTCCGGAGCCGGAGAGCGCCCCCCAGAACATGCAGGTGCAGACCGCCACCATCCCCAGGCCGCCCACGGCCCGACCCACCAACAGTTCGAAAAAATGGGCGATGGTGGCGGCCAGACCGGCCCGCTGCAGAATCACCCCGGCCAGGACGAAAAAGGGAATGGCCAGCAGAGGAAAGGAGGCGATTCCGGAGACGAAGTTCATCCCCAGCATGCCGATGCCCAGCTGAAAATGATAGATGGTGATGACGGCGGCGACTCCCAGGGCGGTGCCGATGGGCACCCCCAGAATCATCAGGAAAATAAAGACGGCCGATATCAGGAGGATCTCCATCAGCCGGGCCTCTCTATTTTTCCGAACCGCCGAAGCCGCCGGTGGGCATCCCGGTAGATCCCCCGAAAAACGAAGATCGAGAGCACCGGCACCCCCACATAGTAGATCCAGACCGGAATCCCCAAGGCCCCGGAGCTGGCATGGAACAGCGTGATTTCATCATAAATGGCCTGGATCATATAAAAATCCACCAGAATGAACAGGAATGCGCTCAACCCGGCACTGAGCACAATGGCCGCTTTTTTGAATTTTACAGGAAAGAGGTTGTAAAAGGTGACCATTCCGAGCTGTCCGCCCCGCTCAAATGCGATGCCGGAGCCCACCACGGTCATCCAGACGAAGAGATTGATGGTGATCTCTTCAGTGGCGGCAAAGGAAAAATGAAAGAGGTATCGGCTCAGGATGTTGATGAAGGCGATGGCCGCCATCACAAAGAGCAGGACGGCGGCGATCCAGTAGTCGATTCGAATGCGGTCTTCGGAGGTCGGCATACACTCCCTTTTGATTCCGGTTGTTCGGGATGCCGATGCCGTCGGCATCCCGAGAAAGGGTTCATGCTTATTCGGCCATATCCGCCTTGGCGGTTTCGTAAAGCGCCGTTCCGATCTTGGGCACCCATTTGTCATAGACCGGCCGGGTGGCCGCTTCGAACGCCTGTCGATCTTCTTCGGAGAGCCGGGTCACCTTCATCCCTTTCTCTTCCATGTAGGCGATGGGGTCCGGCACCGCCATCTCGTAATTGAACTCCTCTTTCAGGATGCGCAGGGATTCACCGTCATCCAGACCGGCCCGGCACAGGGCCTTTTCAAACCGGGCCGACTCCTTGGCCGCCTCGGCGATCGCCTTTTGAATATCCGCCGGGAATTTGGCCCACTCCCGCTTGCCCCAGTAGACGATGAGCGGGTCCACCAGGTAGTTCCACATGGTGGCATACTGGTGGTACTGCCAGATCTGAACCGGAATCAGCACCCCCACCGGGTTCTCCTGGCCGTCCACCACCCCTTGCTGAAAAGCGGTCTGGGCGTCGCCCCAGTTCATGTTGACCGGATCGGCGCCGAGCTGTCGAAAGATGTCGATGAAAATGGGGCTTCCCACCACCCGAAGCCGCATCCCCTTCATGTCTTCGGGCCGTTTGATCTCCCGAACCGAATTGGTCACCTGCCGAAAGCCGTTTTCGGCCCAGGCCAGCCCCACCAGGCCTTTTTTATCCATGGCCTCGAAGATCTTCTTGCCGGTTTCGCCGTATTCCAGCTGATCCAGGTTTTCAAAGGTATTGATGAAAAAAGGAAGGGAAAAAATGTTCATTTCCGGAATCACCGGCGCCGAGTTGATGGTCGACTCGTAGGCACAGTCGATGATTCCGTTGGCCACCATCTGAGGCGACTTGAGCTGGGCCCCTTTGAGCAGAGCGCTTCCGAAATAGGGCTTGATGTTGATGCGGCCGTCGGTCTTTTCTTTGACCAGTTCGGCGAACTTGGTCGCCCCGATTCCCCAGTAGAAATTGGGGCCGACATTGACGGTCATTTTGTACTCTTTCTTGAAGTCGGCGGCGGCAGCCGGAAACAGAACCCCGAATAAAACCCCGAATAAAACCAGGATCGACACGGGCCACTGCCGGGTCATTTTCATACCGTTCATCATGATTTACCCCTTTCTGTGTGTTTTTTTCGGAAAAGCGTTCATTTTCCCTTACAATTCAGGTATCAATCTACGATAAATTAACTGGAAGGATTACCGGAAACGGTATTGCAAAAGTTCATTTTTTGAGATCTTATGCCACGAATCGGCTTGAAAGTAAAGGAGAAGGGGGCATGTTGAAACACCTGAGCATCGGCAAAAGGACCGGCATCGGCTATGCGTTTATGATCACGATGATTCTGGCGGTCGGATCGGCGGGCTTTCTGTCTCTCACCCACGTGCTGAGCCGGGTCGGCCTCTTTGAAGCGGTGGGCGGGCTTCAATCCCGACTGACCGCGGCCAGATTCCATGTGGACCGGTTCATCATTCACAGCTTCGACGAGGGGCGGACGATTCAGGAGGCGGAAAAGGAGGCGGCCCTTACCGCCGTGGGGAAGGCGGTCTCCGGCATCGACGCCGCCCTCGCCGGTGAGGCCCCGCCCCCCGAGGCCGTCGAAAGGCTTCAAAAGGCCCGGGCGATGGTTCTGAAGTACCGGGATGCCTTTGAAAGTTTCACCATTGCCGAAACCCTCAAATCGGAGCTGGAACTGGGGACCCGGGCCACCTATGAATACCTGGCGGAGGTGATTCGGGAAGGGGAATTTCTGATCGAAGAGATGGAGACCCGAAACCGGCTTCTGTATGCCGCCTTTATCGCCTACTTCGACCGGAACACCCCGTCCCGCCTGGCCCGAATCGAATCGGTTATGAAAGAGATGGATGCGGCCATCGAGGCATGGATCGAATTGATTCGGGGCAGCGAGGACTATTTGGCCCTCGGAGAGGAAATCCGGAGCCGGTTTCGGCGGTTACAGGAGCATATCGAAGCCTACCAGGCCCAAGTCGCGATTCAGCATCAAAAGGGCCAAGAGATGACCGCCCTGGAAAACCAACTGACCGATCTCTTTTCCTCATTCATTCTATCCACCACCGATCGACTCACCGAGGTCAAGCAGCTGGCCGTCCGGGTCATCCTCGGATGCACCGCCGCGGCCCTGATCCTGGGAATCCTGTATGCGGTTCTGTCGACCCGTTTTCTGGTCGGAGACCTTCGGGAAGTCGGCGACCGGGTGGGTCAGGGCGCCCGCCAGGTGGCCTTTGCCTCGGACCATGTCTCCGAGGCCAGCCAGGAACTGGCCCAGGCCTCCTCCGAACAGGCCGCCTCCCTCGAGGAGACCGCCGCGGCTCTTGAAACCCTCTCCGCCATGACCGGACAAAACACCCGAAGCGCCCGGGAGGTGAAAAAACTGGCCGGCGGCATCGCCGATCTGTTGAGCCAGGCCCTGAAAACCGCATCCGAACTGTCGACATCCATGGATCAGGTAACAGCGGCCGGAGAGGCCACCGAAAAGATTCTTCAATCCATCGACGAAATCGCTTTTCAAACCAACCTGCTGGCCCTCAACGCTTCGGTGGAGGCGGCCCGGGCCGGAGCCGCGGGCGCCGGGTTCGCCGTGGTCGCCGGGGAGGTCAGAGAGCTGGCCATGCGGGCCGCCCAATCCTCAGGGGAAACCCGCGACCTCATCGAGACCGCCTCGATGCAGATCTCCAAAAGCGCCCGCCTGGTCACCCTCACCCACGAATCCTTCTCCGAAGCCGCGGATGAAGCCGCCCGCATGGACATCCTCATTCGAGAGATTTCGGATGCCTCCGAGGAGCAGGCCCGCCGCATCTCCGAAATCAACACCGCCGTTGCCGGCATCAATCAGATCACCATGTCCAACGCCTCCAACGCCGAAGAGTTCGCCTCATCCTCGGAAGAGATGAACGGCCAGGCCGAAACGATGCTGGGGTTTGTGGATCAGTTGGCGGCGTTAACGGGTGGACGCTCAAAAGCGGATTCCGCCGATTCTCATAACCAATTTCCCACCAATATAAATGGAGACCAGTAGAAGGGATGGCCGAATCCTTTTTGCCGCATCAGTTTCAGCTGGGCCTGACGCAGGGCTTCCGCCTTCGATACATCCTGCTTGATCAAATGCTCGTAAAACGCCGGAAACAATTCTTTGGCCGCAGCATCTGAAACCGGCCAAAGAGACCCGAGGGCGCTTCGAGCACCGGATTTCAAGACCACCCCGGTCAGCCCGAGCGGAGATCGATCATCCCCTTCCGCCGTCTGGCAGGCGCTTAACGCAATCAACTCCACCGGCTGATCGGCCAGCTGCTTGGGGCGGATGAGCCCTCCCAACCGGCTCATATCCAAGCGTTGATCATAGGTCATGATAAAATTCTCTTCAGGAGCCCCCCCGAAAAAGCCGTGGGAGGCGATGTGAACTACTCGGTAGGAAGAATCCCGAAGCTCTGTTGAAAACTGACCCAGCTGAAAGGACTCGTTCAGCAAAACTTTTCCGGAGAGCCGTTTCGAAAGCTGGTTGATTTCCTCATTCACCCCCGGCAGCGCAAGAGCCTGTTTGACCCGGTTCAACCCTTCAGGAGACGATCTGAACGCCTCCGTGGAGGCTGGCGAAGCCTCGGCTCGAGCTTCGGCCATGGCCAACCCCCTGACCCCGCGATCCGCCATCGAAGGAGGAACCTGACGCAGAGCGGTCCAGAGGCTGTCCGGAAGTTGGAACACCACCGGCCCCGGCTCGCTCATGCCGGCCAGGAGAGCCGCCATATCCTGTCGGGGCAAGGGCGCTGGATCCAGAAGAGTGAGGCCGGGGACCGTCACCACCGCCAGGCGTTCAATCAGATACCGATTTCCGTCATAAAGGGCCCCAACAGGCAAAAGCCGCAGCACCCCGTCCGGCACATAGACGAGGGTCTCAATTTTATGTCCATCCAGTTCGGGAAGGACGGGATCGATGAGCCACTCATGGACATGCCCGGCCAGGACCTCGAACCGGCCCAAGTTCCGAAGTCGACGAGACAATCGAATGGCGATCGTCTCCAACCGGTCTCGGTCCACCGGCGCGGTCTTTCGGGTTAACCGGCCGTCGATCTCCAGCAGAAGTTCCAACCGGTCGGGCAAAATAATCGGATAAAGAACCGCGGTACCGGAAGCAAGAGAGGCGATTTCCCGGCTGAGGGCAGAGATGCAGGGGTCTCGAAAATAGTCGGTCAACTCGGACCGTTTGATCCGTTCCACAATGCGCTGGGCTTCCCGAAGAAGCGCCTGTCTGGACGGCTCCGATTCTTCTTCAGCCGCTTCCAGCAAAAGCATATCCGCCAACCCCAGGTAGATGGGCGCCAAGGTATCCCGAAAAGAGGAGCGACCGTCCTGGTACTGAATGGGTATGTCCTGTCGGATGGATTCGATATGAAACACGGCCCGTCGGTAGGCGGCCATGGCGCCGGCCCGATCCCCTGCATTCCGCAAAAGCCGTCCCAACTGCCATTCCCACCGAAGCAAGAGATCGTGGGCCCGAAGCTGCTGGGCCGCCGACAGAGCCTGCTCGGTCATTTGGTATGCCTCATCCCACTTGTTCTGTTCTTCATACCACTTTCCGAAACGGCCGGCGGCCTGAGACATCCGCCGTTCATCTTTCAGTTCGGTGGATAAGGCAAGGGCTTCTTTCAGGAGATCATGGACAAACCGTGTGGCCTTCTCTTCCGGTTGCCCCTCTTCAGCTTCGGCGGCGATTCCCAAAAACAGATCGATCCGCTCGGAGATCGAATCTACTTTTATAGCTTGAGACTCCGCTTCAATCAAATGTTCTCTTTTTTGTGAAGGATCGGCCACTACCCGGGCCAGATTGCGGTGTATCCCGGCCGTCAATCCCGGGTCCTCTCCGCGTTGGGCATACTTCAGGGCCTTATGGTAAAGCTGAAGGGCGTCTTCTTTTCGGCCCTGATTGTGCCGCAGGGTTCCAAGGTGATTGGCGCATGCCGCGATCAGTATGGGCGAGCCCGATACTTCTGACTGATTCAGCGCTTTTTGCAGAAGCGGCTCCGCCTGCGAAAAGTCCTGTTTAAGAAAAAAGACATACCCCAGTCCTTGCGTCGCCACAGCGGCTAAAACCGGGCGGTCAACCTTTTCAGCTTCAGCCAACGCCGCATTGAAATCCCCGATAGACGCCTCATAGTAGCCCATGCTTCGATAGATTTCTCCTCGCCGGATGAGCGGAATGATCCGAGCGTCTCCTTTTGCCTGAGCCAACTGTTCACTCCAGTGGTCCACCTCGGCGGTGGAACGAGCCACCTCCTTTAGTGGGGGCAAACAATCTGATGTCCAGCCCGGCGCATTCCAAAACAACAGGAAAAAAACGATGGAAACGCTCTTCATCCATACCCACATCGGCCGGTATATTTTTTGATTCACAGCTTCCTCCTTAAAACAGGTCGATGCTGACCAGGAAATGAATGCCGTCATCCTGAAGGTCGTAGTCCTCCGGATCTGACGCACTTTCAAGGTCGTGGCCCCAGTAGAGTTCCGCATTGGCCCATGGGCTGAAGGACCAAAGCAGACCCACCCCGACCGAATGCAGACAGTCTTCATGGATGCTTTCGCCCTTGTTCCAGGCGGCCCCGAAATCCATAAACGGGGCAATCTGGAGCAGATGTTCATGGCCGCCGCCGGTCAGCTGTCGGAACAACGGATATCGCCATTCCAGAGAAAGGATATACCCGCTGTCCCGCACCAGTTCATTTTCCCGGTACCCTCGTACAGTATGGACGCCCCCGACGGCGATTCGCTCCAGTGTCAACAGCTCGTCTTCGGCGATTTGAATATCGCCTCGAAAAATGAGCTGACCCAGACGGGGGCTGATTCGTCGGGCGTATTGAGCCTGCCCCAGCCAGGAAAAAAACTGCCCGTCGGGACGGTCTCCGCCGTGTTGGGTGGCGCCGAACAGATCGAGTCCGAAATTGAAGGTGGACCGCAGGGCCAGGGCGGTTTCCGAGGTGCGGTCCACAAAAGAGCCGATCAGACGGAGTGCGGTGACCTGGCTTTTTCCGTTTTCCGCCCCTTCCGTAAATGAAAAAGGCTCGTCCAGAAGCCAGGTTTTGCTTTCCCGAACCGCCAGGGTTGCACCCACCTCAAAAGAGCGTCTCAAGTTTCTAAGTATCGGATGCATCAGCTGGATTTCACCCGTCTCGGTTTCGCTTTCGATGTCCACATCATCCAGCGGTTCCTCGATGACCGAACTGTCGCTTTTCAGGTACCGCAAAGAAAGTCGCGTATCCATGGCATTCAATGGAATCGTAAATGCCGCAGCCCATTCGTCGGCGCCTTCGCTGATGCCGAAAGAGGCATCCAGCCGGTCTCCGAACCCGGTCAGGTTCCACACCGACCCGGCGGCGGTGATCCGCTCGGCGCCGGTGCTGGGGGGGCGATGGTTGTCCGCGATCAGCCGCAGCGCATAGGGGCGGGATCGGGTGACCTCCAGATCCAGCATCGCCTCCCCGGGCTCCATGCCGGGCCGGATGCTGCCGTTCATTCGGTCGATCAGGGGATCCTGAAGAAGCAGCTGAAACCGCTCCTGCAGTTCTTGTGTATTGAAGGGGCGTTCCGGGTCTGAACGTAACCGGTTTTGAACATAGCGGGGACGCAACCGGCCCGCCCCCGTGATCGAAATTTCATCCAGCCGTCCCTCTATAACCAGATAGGTCACGCGCCCGTTTTCCACGCGCTGGTCCGGCTTCAGAACCGCTCCTGAATTCACATACCCGGCATCCACATACCGGCGGGTGATCCGGTATCGGATCTCCTCCAGATCGGCCAGGGTGACCTGTTTCCCGATGAACGACTCGGCAACCTCTGTGAGATTTTCATCGGAAAAAACGGTATTCCCTTCCAGGTCAATTCCCTTCAATTCAAAAGAAAACCGACCGGGCTGCCGCGTCTTCCCTTCCGGAACCGGGGGAAGTTCAAGACCTTTTTCCGGGGATTCAGGAAGAAATTCGGGAAGCGCCGGGCGTTCTTCACTGGGAAACTGGGAGAAAGGTGATGGATTCGGATCTTGAGCAAAACTGGTTGAGCAGGAGATCAGGACAAGACAGGAGAAGTAGAAAAAGAGGTTTCGCTTCATTCATCGGTTCCTTTCAGAGGAGCGGTTTTGAAAAACCCTGTTTAGAATTCGTTTGCCCGATTTTCACCGGATTCTGATATTTCCGTCTCCAGAAGCCGGTCCAGCCTTTCTCCGGAAAAAGGAAGGGATGAGGGCTCTTCCGGCCATTCCGGCAACCCGCCCCGGCCTCGCTGAACCAGAGCGCTCGTCTCTCCGAAAACCGCAGCCCGGCAAGGGTCTGTCGCCAAGCGAGCCGGGTTTGAAAACCCTGTGCCAAGATTCACCAAAGATCCGCTGATATCCAACTCCGGAGCGGATATGGCGATGGCTCCCTGTACCCCGTCGGGTGCAGCAGCCTGAATGATGTTTCGCCCGCTGCCGGGAATAAATTCCTGCCGTTCGATTCCGCCGATTTCCACTTGATCGCTTTCGGCAATAACCGCCTGAATATCGATAGTGATATCTCCTCCGTGGGCAGCCTCCGCCGCCGTATTGGCTTGGATAAATCCGCCATCCAAAATCATCACCTCAGCCTTATGGGATGACGCCCCGCCGATGGAAATATCACCGCCGTTCCCGGATCTTCCTTCGACCGAGGTGGTTATCAGTCCTTCTCGGAGAAGTACCGTTTTGCCTTTCACGGTGATCGGACCTCCGTCGGTATCGATGGATGAAGTGGTAATGCTTCCTCCGTCCTCTATTCTAAGGAAGTCTCCCGCTGTTACCTTCACCCGGCCTGCTTTGCCGGCACTCCCTGCAAGTGAATCGCTCTGTATTCCAGATTCATGACCCGATATGGATACCTGTTTTGCTTCCACTTCAATGGACCCCGCGTCCATTCCATTCAATCCGGAACTGCTGCTGATCTGCCCCGCATTTTTCAGGTCGAGCCCTTCAGTAACTTTCAACTTGATATCCCCTCCTGTTCCTGCCAAACCACCGAACGGATTTCCGGAAGTCTTACTCAATATTCCGGTATCGCCTGCATTTTCTCCTCCATCGATTCTGATTTGTTTTGCCTCAATTTCCATGGTTCCGGCATTGCCCGCTTTCCCCACTGAACTGGTGCTGATCTTTCCTCTGTTCAGGATTTCAAGCGAATCAAGCGCCTCTACTTTAATATCACCCGCATCACCGTCGGTCCAACCGGAGAGACTTCCTGCCGTCTCGCTGAATATACCGGTTTGGGTTTCAAGCTCGAGTCCTTGTATAATTATAGGTGGCGCGTTTTCCCCATCAATTTTGATCTTTTTTGACTTCACTCCAATTTTGCCCCCGGAGCCCGATTCGAAAGCCGCGGAAGTACTGATTTGCCCACCGTTAAGCAACTGGAGACCTTCTTTTGAGCTCACCTGTATTTCACCGCTATCTTCTGAATATCGCGCTTGACTCAATATACCGGTTGTCACTGCCTGCTTTTCGCCATTTATGAGAATTTCTCCTGCTTCCATCTTTATATTTCCGGCTTTCCCTGTAGAATTTTGAGATCCTGTACTTATTTGTCCCCCATTCAAAAGCGCCAGTCGATTCAGTATGGATAACTGAATATCTCCGCTATCACCCGCGGAATACCAGGCCTCGCTGTATATACCGCACAGCTGCGGTATTGATTCCCGAAAGCCATCAATCAACAATTCGTCGGCTGAAATTGTGATTTTTCCCGCTTGACCGCGCTCATAGGTGTTGCTTTCAATTCTCCCCCCATTCCTAAGGATTAAACTTCCATCCAGTAAGATCTCAATGTCGCCCCCATTTCCTGAACCCAGATTGGTATCGGCGAGTATGCCTGTCACCAATTCAGAATCGTTCATCCCATCGATGACCAAATTCTTTCCCTCAATGTGTATTTCACCTGCATTTTCTTCCCCGTATGAAGCATTTTCAATCCACCCGCCATTCAGCAGTTCTATTTGAGGGGAGATTATTTCAATGCGACCTGCAGTACCCGTTCCTTCCACAAGCACACCGGCACTCACAAATGAACCTTTCTCGACTCTCATGGCATCGGTGAAATTTAGATTAATTTCACCCCCATTCCCATCCCCCAAACAGCTTGCAGCGATTAAGCTGCCATTATTTAAAATCAGCTCTTTTCCGCTGATTGTGATTTGTCCTGCAGATCCGGAATCGATGGTGGCGGCTTCTACATAAGAATTATCCATAAGAATTCCGTGTGTTGAGTGAATTTGAACTGTCCCCCCGGACCCGCTTTCGTAAGTATCCGCTAATATCTCACTTAAATTTAAAAGCTTAATATCATTTGCTTCAACAAAAATATTCCCTGCCGCTCCACTCCCTTGAGTATCTGTAAGAATCTTACTTTCATTCACCAGCAACAATTCATCGGCCGAAATCGTAATACTCCCCGCATTTCCGTTCCCAGCCGAACCCGACTCCAAAATACCCCCATCCTTTAAAGTTACATCGGCTTCCGGTGCATTGATGTGGATAGAACCTCCTTGTGCTCCCAGATTGGAATGAGAAGTAGTGTAAATACCGCTCGCATATCCGGTGTCATTAGAGCCTTCGATCAAGATTTCTTCGAATGCTTCAATGCTGATGGTACCACCGCCGCCGTCCGCCAGTTTCTCAGGCATTGAAGAGATCCTACCGCCGTTTCGAACCCTCAATTGGTCGACTGAAACTTGTATCTCTCCTGCCCAACCACTCGCGTTATCACCGACTTGAGTTCTAACCTGTGAACGCCTGTCTTGGCCTACGGTTTCATTTATATCCAGATTTTCAGCTGAAATGATAATATCAGGGCCTTTTCCTTCAGAGTAGACTTTTGACCGGACATCCCCATTCTGAACCTCAATTTCAGATCCTTCTAATGTAATACTCCCCTTGGAATCTTCTGAGCCGGAGTGGTCGGCGGCTATTTCCGAATTTGCAATCCGAATACGCCCACCGCGAATCATCACCGACTCTGAACCGCCGGTTCCGCTCACATCTACAGTGGATGATTCAAGGACCACTTCACCGGAGGGGGCGCAATCGGCAGAGGCATCTTTAATTTTGAGGGAATTCGGCTCATCACCGACTCCCAGTATCCGCACCAATCCACCCTCTGCTTTCACGCTTCCACCCTGTGAAACGGTGACATTTTCCCCCGCGAAAGTGACTGTGCTTTCCGGCTTGAACTCCAGGGAGCTCCCATTAATCGTGATATTTGCCTCCTGTGGGGATAAAAAGCCAAAAGCCTCGGGAGGCGCCACACTCAATGTGCTGGCCTCCGGATCGGCCGCAGCGAATGTGCTTCCGTCTGCAAAGCGAATTTCATCTGCAGTGCTCACATGAAATGCGGCGGGAACATCCACCCGAGCATTGGGACCGAATATGACCCCCGCCGGATTGAGAAAGAAAAAATCGGCCTGCCCCACCTCGGAGCGAAGCAATCCGTCAATATTCGACACCTCTCCCCCCGTCACCCGGCTGATAATGTTTTGAATGGAATCGGGTCCGGAGAAAGTAGCGCTTTCATCCTTCGAAATTGAAAATGACAGAAAACTGTGGAAGAGATTTTGTCCGGCGATAGAACCAAGATCATGGGGAATTTGGAAATCGGGCCCACGTAGAGACTGAGCAGGCCCGACGGTTCCATCCGTACTGATACCAGCCACTATAACAGAAGGAAGGAAACAGCCAATTAAGAGTAAGGAAAAAAGATGAATAAAATGGATCTTGATTCTACCCGTTGTCGTTCGCACAGCCATTTGAATCCCCTCCTTTGAAAAAGGATGAAAAACCGAGCCGCCTTCCAAAGGCAGCCCGGCTATCTCTTGAAGACCCGTGCCTTTCCGTCCCTACATCACTGCAGGTTTGGCTTTATCTTGGCCTCTATATTTGCCCCTCAAACCACTCCGAGATCAGGTCAACCTGGTCGTTGTCCGGCTGGCGTTCCCGCATTTTTTGAATTAAAGTTTTCATCTCTTCGAACTGGTCGTAATCGGCCATGATGCTGAAAAGGTACATTTCGGGCGTGATATCTTGGGGATCGGCCTCTTTTCGGAGGGTTTCATACCGTTTTCTGGCGGCATCCACCACTTTTTCATCCTCTTCCCGCAAGGGAAGGGAAGGCGGGAGGGTTTTATTTTCATCGGAATCCCCGCCCCGCACTTGAGAGGAGCCGGTTCGCTGAAGTCTGGACATATCCACCAGCAAAGAGACCCGCCGAATCTCTTTGGAGACATCCTGAGGCAATTCCGAAACCGAAGCCCCGGATTGGGCACCCCTGCTTTTCTCTTTAATTCCTGCTTCAAATTCGGCGGGACCCTTCCAGGATGCCTTGCGGCCGTTTTCGAAATAAACGACCTGAAGCACCCCATCGGCGGGCAATTCAAACCGGTCCCCCTGGTGGACTTTCATGAAGTTCTGAACCGGCCGAGAATCCCGGCCTTTCGGAGCGTACGTCACATCGCCCTTCAATCTTGTAACCATGCCGATCGGTTCACCGGCTCCAATACAGTAACCAGTCCAAACCAAAGATATCAGGCAAATGCCAACGAAAAACAGGGTTTCCTTGGATTTCATTTTTGATCTCCTTTCCAGCCAAATACTTTTTCTTCTACCATTTAAGAGTATCTCTTGATCTGACAAATCCCAGGTTGGACTGCCTGTGGGCTGAGATTCATCAGATGAAAGGGATGGACATCATGAGCGTGCGCATCGGTTTCGGAAATTTTTACGGCGGTACGAACGTCTAAAAGCCTGTCCGATGTTCAGATACAGAGGAGTTTCAGCAACCGGGGGTGATGCATGAGTCTGCCAATTCGACGGTGAAATGTCAAGATTAATCCATAAATATCATCCGCCGATCCCCCGTTTTCCGATCCTTCGAATTCCGATCAGGGGAGACCTGGTTTTTTCCTTTGTGCATTCAAATCAGACCCATTTGAATGCAGGAGTCGATCCAGCCTTGGGCCGTCGAAGGATACGGCTGAAGGTCCCTCCGGTCCGGCCGGCATGCCGCCTCTGCCGGCCCGCACCAGAGAACTGGCCCGACGGCCGCCGGCGAACCGACAGGGATCGGTGGCCAATTGAACGGAATCGGCAAAGAGGGTGGACAAGTTCACCAGGGAACCGCTGATATCGAGATTGGGGGCGGTGATGTCGATGGTTCCCTGCTCGCCCCCGGGCGCCGCAGCCTGAATGATATTGCGGCCGGTTCCAGGTTGAAAGTCTTGGCGCTGGAATCCGCCGATCTCCACCTGAGCGCTTTCGGCGATCACGGCCTGGACATCGAGAAAAATATCGCCGCCCCGCGCCTTTTCGGCGGCCGTATTGGCCTGAACAAAACCGCCTTCCAGAACAAGCACCTTCGCCGGGTTCCCCAAGGCGCCGGAAAGAGTGATATCGCCCCCGTCTCCGGCCTGTCCTTCCACGGAGGTCGTGATCAGGCTGTCTTTCAGAATCAGGGTGTCCCCATGAAGAAGAATCGGGCCGCCATCGGCATCGCGGGAAGCGGTGGTGATCCGGCTGTTATTTTGCAGCAGGAACTCCTTTCCACCGACCTCCACCGCACCCGCCGGCACATTGGCGGTGCTCTCTGCGGTGATCTTGGCATGATGATTCAGATGGAGACGGTCGGCGAGAATTCGGATGCGGGCTTCCGGAAGTTCATTCAGGCGATCCTCTGAAACCATTTGATAGGCAGCAATACTGATCTGTCCGCCGTTTTGGAGGGTGATCTCATCCGCAGAAACCGAAAGGCTGCCGACATATCCGGCGGCATCTTCCTGGGCGAGACTGGTGATTCCGGTGATCTCTTCGGAATTGAGGCCGTCTAAAATCACCGCATCGGCCATGATGCTGATTTCACCTGCGTTTCCTCGGGATAAGGTGCTGCTGGCGATATGACCGCCGCTGAACACTTCCAGGAGCTCGTCTACATGAATATCAATTTTGCCGCCATTCCCATCGGCCAAGATGCCGGTTCCGCTCGCAATCCCGGTGAATTGCCCCGGAATCCCCTCGATTCGGATTTTTCCGGCCTCAATATGAATGGCGCCGCCATTTCCGAGGGCATAGGTATTGCTCGATATTTCCGCCCCGCCGCGGACCGCCAAACGGTTTTCCACATCGATATCGATGTTTCCGGCATCACCCGTGGAGCCCGCATTGGCGATACTGGCGATTCCGGTAAACTGCCCGTCGGTCCTGTTGCCGTCGACGGCCAGGTCTCCGGCCCGAATGGTCAATTCCCCGGCGTTTCCCTCGGCAAAGGTGCCGGTCGACACCGAAGCACCGCCGGAAATGTCGAGCAGGCGATCCACCGTGATGTCCACCGCTCCGGCGTTTCCCGCTGATCCGGACTCGGCGGTGCTGGCCACCGTGGTAAAAAACCCCTCGTCGCCTTCGCTGTTCAGGGTCATCGCGCCGGCATGGATGCGGATTTCACCCGCATCGCCCTTCCCGTAAGTCGAACTGCCGATTCGGGCACCCTGAAGCATCTCCAGGGAATCCTCGACCCGAATCTCCACCTCGCCCGCATTTCCTTCGGAGCCGGCTTCAGCGGTGCTTCCGATAAGCGAGACCCGCTCTTCGGCACTGTTCATGCGAATGTCTCCGGCGTCAATCCGGATTTTTCCGGCGTTGCCTATCGAAAAGGTCGAGCTCTGAATCTGGACCTCCCGCTGCATTTCGAGCAGACCCTCGACCTTGATATCCACCGAACCGGCATCTCCTTCCGAACCGGGCAGGGTGCTGTTGGCGATCCCGGTGAACCGCCCCTCGGCACCGGCGGCATCGAGCCGGGCCTCTCCGGCCCGGATCGTTATGTTTCCGGCATTCCCCTGGCCGAAGGTACTGCTGGAGATTTCCGCACCCCGGCGGATCTCCATCCGCCCGTCCACTTCCACATCCAGAGTCCCGGCATCGCCTTGAGATCCCGTGTATGCACTGCCGGTGATGCCGGTGGTCTGACCCACCGCATCTCCGCCGTCC
Organism: Desulfococcaceae bacterium; assembly: GCA_046541495.1. Lineage (GTDB taxonomy): Bacteria > Desulfobacterota > Desulfobacteria > Desulfobacterales > Desulfococcaceae > JAABSQ01. The sequence goes on along the minus strand of JBKHDE010000030.1, from coordinate 5,176 downwards.
AGTATCAGGGATTTTGTCCGTATCACGACCGACCCGCCGGAACCCTCACCGAAGGTACTGCTGGCAAGCAGGGCACCGCTCTCCATTTTCAGGGATTTTGTCCGTATCACCACCGACCCGCCGGAACCCTCACCGAAGGTACTGCTGGATAATTCAGCGCCGTTCAGCAACTCCAGGCTTTCTCCGGCTGCGACATGGACCGATCCCGCATCGCCCGAAGAATCGGTATGAGCGTTGCTTGAAATCTCCGCACTCCCCTGCATTTCCATGAAGCCTTTGACCGAAACATCCACCTTTCCGGCATTTCCCTGGGAACCGGAAAAGGCGCCGCTGCGGATGCCGGCAAAACCGCCCTCGGCGCCCACGATGCGGAAGTCCCCGGCTTGCACCGTCACATCCCCGGCCCGGCCCTCTCCGAAGGTGCCGTCCAGAATGCCGGCCCACCCGCGAATTTCAAAAAGGCCCGCCACCAGAATGTCCACGGCGCCGGCATTCCCCGTCAGCCCGGAGCCGGTGCTGGCGGTAATGCCGGTGAAGCCTGCCGCCGCATCCCGGCTGTCCATAGTCAATTCTTTCGCGCGGAGAGTGACAGCACCTCCGTTTCCGGGGCCGCTGGAGGTTGCTGCAATTGAAGCGCCTTCCAGAATGTTCACCGGACCGTCCACTTCCATTGAAATTTCGCCGGCGTCTCCTTCCCCGCCGGTGAAATTCCCGATCCCCGAACCGGCACCCACCACCGTCAGACGGCCGGATCGGATCCGAATGTCTCCGGCCTTTTCCCGGCTGCCGGTGAAACTGGAGACCATTCCCCCGTTTTCAATCCGGACCGCCTCGTCCGCCTCAATCACGATATCCCCGCCGGAACCGGATTCCACATTTCCGGAACCGTTGAGAATGGCGGTCAGAACTCCGCTGTTCCCGCCGTCGAGCACCACCTCTTTTGCGGAAATCTCGACAGGCGCGCCGTTTCCGGCGCCGGAAACGGCAGCAGAGACCGCGCCGCTGTTTTGAATGGAGAACCGCTCTGCGGCGGACACCGACACCGCACCGGCATTTCCCGTGGACCCGGCACCGGCCTCAGCAGCAATCCCGGCAATGAATCCGTCCATGTCCCGGTAAACGACCGAGCGGCCCTGTCCCTCGATCCGGATATTTTCCGCTTCAACCGCTACCGATCCGGCGTCGCCGTGACCATACGTGCCGGCGTTGATCGCCCCCGCACCGGTAATGGAGACATCTTTGGCCGCATCCACCCGAATCCCTCCGGAATCGCCGCCCGCGCCCGGCTCGACTTCGCTGAACAGGCCGGTCATGGATTCCGATTCCCCCTGATGAATGGAGAGGTTTTCCGATCGAATGCGAACTCCGCCGGAATTCCCCTGCCCGTGGACGCCGCTCTGTATCCGGCTTCCTTCGGAAACGGTCAAATCCCCTGGAACCCGCACATCTACCCCGCCGTCCGAATTCCCGGCGCCGGTGTTGTCGGCCGCCACCAAGGCCTCCCGCATTTTCGCGGTGCCGGCGTTTATTCGGATATGCCCGCCGCCTTGGCCGCTGGCATCCACCCGTGCGGATTCGATGCGCAGCGTGCCTGTTGTACCAGCGGTATCACGGCCGGTTATCGGAACCGCTGCCGGTTCATCCCCAACCGCCGACAGGCAAATGGTTCCGCCTTCGGTGCGGATGGACGCTTCCCGGGCTTCCGTGCCGGTAACCGCAATTTCGCCCCCTTGCAAAGAGACCCGGCTTTCGGGAGCGAATGCCAACCGGCTGCCGTTCAAAATGATGCTGCCCGGCTGGGGAGAGAGAAATCCGAATGACTCGGGCGACGCCACCGTCAAGGTGCTCCCACCCGGATCGGATGCGCTGAAGGTGCTTCCGTCTGCAAACCGCAGTTCATCGGCGGTGCTCACATGAAAGGCCCCGGGGACGTCGACCTGTCCATCCGGCCCGAAGAAAACACCGGCCGGGTTGATGAAAAAGAAATCGGCCCGGCCCACCTGAGATCGAAGCAGGCCGTCGATGGTGGAGGGTTCGCCGCCGGTGACTCGGCTGATCACATTCCGAATAAAACCGGGACCGGCAAAGGTGGCGCTTTCCCCCTCGTGAATGGAAAATGCCTGAAAGCTGTGAAAGAGGTTTTCACCGGAAAGCGTCCCCAGATCGTGGGGGATTTGGAAATCGGGGCCGGTCAGGGAAACGCCCGGACCGACCGTGCCGTCTGTGGTGATGTCTGCCCGTGCCGGCATGGGGGGCATCCAAATACAGATAGAGAACTGAAACACAAGATAAACCAAAACACTGGCCGCCGTTTTCATCCGCGGGGTCATTTCACTTCATCCTTTCTCGCTGGGGCGCAACCGGTTATCTGGAAAACGGGTTAACAACTTGACGATTTTTCGGCACAGGCCGTTGAGATCTTTACATCACGTCATATCCAAAACCTCCACCACCTCGATTTCCCCCTGACGACCGGTCGGGGTCACCAGATCACATCTTCCGATTTCAATGCCGGGGCCGGCCTGGTCCGTCACCTGTCGGCTGGCCGTGATCGTCCAGCCGAGGGTTTTGCAGAGGCTTTCCAGGCGGGAGGCCACGTTGACCGTATCCCCGATCGCGGTATATTCCATCCGTTTGGCGGAACCGATGTTGCCGATGACCGCCTCACCGGAATGCAGCCCCACTCCGATACGAAAATCGGGAAGGTTCCTGTCCTCAAATCGTTGATGCAGCCAACTTCCGAACTCTCCGGCGATCTGTTTCATCGCGCAGGCGGCGGTCACGGCTCTGCGTTCATGATCGGATAAGGGCAGCGGGGCCCCGAACACCGCCATGACCGCATCGCCGATGAACTTGTCCACCATCCCGCCCTGGCCCAGGATCGGTTCGCAGGCCAGGGTATAATAACGGTTGAGCATCTCCACCACCTCGTGGGCGTCGAGCTGTTCGGAAATGGTGGTGAATTGGCGGATGTCGGAAAACAATACCGTCACCCGCACCGTTTCTCCGCCCAGGTCCGGAAGTTGGTCGCTGGCGACCACCTTGTCCACGATCGCATCGGAGACATAGGGCCGAATCGCCTGCTCGATGCGGGAGCGACGCTTCTCCTCGCTGGTGAGCCGGAATCCGAGTGCTGCAACGAAGGTCACGCCAAGTGCCAGTTGGGTATTCAGTGTCGGCAAAATCCGCCCCTGCAAAAACAACAGGTAAGAGACGGCGGCGCAGAGAAAAAACAGAAAAGCCAGTACCACCAGTCCCCGAACCGCCTTTAACCTGAAAAAGAAAAATCCCCCCAGACCGGTCAATACGACCAGCCACCCGAGGCGAATCGGTTCCGGCAGAACCCTGGGATGACGCCCGGACAAAAGCGTTTCCACGATGTTGGCATGGATTTCCGCCCCGGTCATCAGGGATTTGCCCTGCGTAATGATCTTGGGAACATAAGGGGTCAAATGGATGTCATTCGTGCCGGCATACTCGGCAGAAATGATGACCGCGCGGTCCCGGACGAGCCGTTTCAGGTCGGAATCTTTTTCAGCATTCGGCTGAATGAGCCGGTGAAAGGACACGCGGGGGATGGCCCCCGGCGGCCCCACAAAACCGATGGGAATGGGACTGCGGGCCTGAAGATCCGCTTCGATTCCGGATCGTAGGTCGGGGCTCTCGGCGGCCCGCCGGGCCATGATCGCCGCCAGGGTCAGACCGAAGGGGCCGTTGTCGCTCAGCCTGGGCATGAAACGGCGGATGACGCCGTCCTCATCCATGTAGAGGTTGGAAAGCCCGATATCCGCCAGCCCGTTTGGCAGGGAATAGACCAGATCGGGAATGGGCATCAGCACATCGCTTTGGCCGTCTTCACCCTCGATGGCGGTGGCGATGAGCACCACATCCCCGGCATGGAGCTGCTCCCGAAAGGGGATGTCGTAGGTGCGGCTGAGATCACTGCCGGGTGTGTCGAGGCGGGCGAGCCAGGATTCAATGCTGACCGAGAAGAGAAAATCGATGCCGATGGCCGCGGCCCCGGCCCCGCGCAAGACCTGAATCGCCCGGGCGAAGTGCGGCCCCCAGAAAACCATGGGTTCGTCCTGGTGTTCCGCAAGGGTTCGGCTGTCGATGGAAACGATCAGGGTGTGCTCGGGAACCGCCCGATGCCACGCCAACCGATGCCAAAGATCATAGTAGGCGTTTTCGTACGATCTCAGCCATCCCGATCGGACCCCGAATTCGGCGGCCAAGCAGGCGAGCAGAATGATCCCCGCAAAAAAAAGCCCACGAACCCATTGCTTGCGGTTTATTTTTATTCTCACCGGATCGAATTATGATTATAAGCTTAATTTATATTCGAATATTCACCCATAGTAAGCGAGTCTTATGCGTAGCGACATTATCCCATTACGAACCCAGGTGTCAAGCTTTGTGGAAGCGCCTGATAAATGCTTGACCCTGTTTTTGTCTGCATATAGAATCAAATTAATATTTCAATATTTTGCGTTCGATTCAGCAATACGCTTCCGAAAGGATAAAAACACATGCCTCAAGTCAAGAAAGCGGAAACTCTGCCGGAAATCCGCCGGGTATGCCGGCCCATGCCGCTGACCGGGGATGCGCTTGCCACCTTTTTCGTCGAAACCGATTCAGCCCGAGACCCGCATCAACACACCCGCCGGAGATTGTCCGATGCATTAGACATGGGGGAAGATGTCCATCTGCTGTTCTACGGCCACCGGGGATGCGGCAAGTCCACCGAACTGAACAAATTCATATCCGAGCACAATGATCGATTCTTCACCGTCAACTTTTCCGTCCATCGTGAAATGAGCCCGGTGGCGGTGCGGGCTGAAGATCTGGTTCTGATCATCGCGGATCGGGTCCTGAAAGCCGCCCGAGAAGCGAATCTCGAAGTCGATGAAAAAATCCTGAAGCCGGTGCTGGATTACTTTTCCGAAACCACGCAAAAAGTTCAAACGGCTCGCGACACCTGCGCCACTGCCGGTGCCGGCATTTCGACCAAAGACAGCCTCCTCGGCCAGCTGATCGGGATGTTCGCCAATCTTCGAGGGGAAATCAAGCTCAATGTTCACAGCGAAGATACCGTCGTGTCCAAACTTCGAAAGAGACCGGCCGACCTCCTGGTCCAGGCGAACTGCCTGATCGAGGCGGTCCGAAAAGCCCTTCC
>JBKHDE010000029.1:0-28541 GCA_046541495.1 Desulfococcaceae bacterium | reverse complement strand
CCCGGAAATCACATATTCATAGATGAACAGTGACTGAACGGATCTCCTTGCAAAATCCCGGGCGATTTCAGGAGACCGGGCGTCGGAGAAATCGCCGTTTTGCTTATTGAGCGACGATCAGCTTCTGACCGGGCCGAATCACCGCATCCGCGGAAAGATTGTTCATCCTTCGAAGCCGGTCCACATTCAAGTCATACTGCCGGGCGATGGAATAGAGGGTGTCGCCTTCGGTCACGGTGTGATGACGGGTCCGGGATTTTTTGGAAACCGCCGGCTCTTTGGACTGTGTCTTCTGGGACACCTTGGCCGAAGTCTGGCCGCCGGGTTCCGGCTTCTTGGCTTCCGCGATCTTCTTTTCCAGGTTGCCTTGGCGCTGATCGATGTGCGCCAGTTTTTCCTGGACGGCCTGAATCTCCGTCGGAACCGCTTCCAGGCGGCCGAACCGTTCCGAAAGCAGGCGAACCGATTGCTGAATGGATTCGAGCCGCTCTCTGCGGTCGTTGACCTGGTTTTCCAGCGACATGATTCGATTTTCCAGATTGGACAGACGGGCTTGAAGGCCCTGCATGGTTTCGGAGGTATTATCCCCCGGCACGAGAATCAACATGAAGATGATCAGCGTAATAATCCCCGCACCTGTCAAGATGTAAGGCATGTAGCTTTTGGTCAGGCCAATTCCGCCCGGTCTGTTTCTTTTCATGGTTTCCCTCGGCATATGGGGGTTCATTCAAGGGCGGGTGCACCGAAGATGAAGACGCCCGCCCGGCGCCTTTTCATGGATCAAATGCGGTCAACTTATAGAAAAAGAACGGGCCTGTCAAACCCCTAAGGACCGGGACAATGCCGGAAGGGCGATTTTTCCGCACCGGCGACTTTAAACCTGAATTTTTTGTGTTATCTTTACCGGTTACTACTCACAGGCGGAAGAAAAAAGTTCGCTTTTTAAGGAATAGGAGTGTTATGCGCATCGGAATGGGATATGATGTTCACCGGCTGGTGAAAGGACGCGATCTGGTGCTGGGGGGCGTCACCATCCCCTATGAAAAGGGACTGTTGGGCCATTCGGATGCCGATGTATTGCTTCATGCCATGTGTGACGCCCTGTTCGGCGCAGCCGGATTGGGGGACATCGGCCGCCATTTTCCGGATACCGATCCGGCCTATAAAGATATCGAGAGCCTGAAACTCCTCACCCGCACCTATGAGATGATCCGGGGCAGGGGGTTGGCTCTGGTCAACGCCGATGCGACCGTATTTGCCCAAGAGCCGAAAATAGGCCCCTACCACCGCCAAATGGCTCAAAATATCGCCGCCGCGCTCGATTCAGCACCCGAGCGCATCAACATCAAAGCCACCACCACCGAGGGCCTGGGAATGATCGGCGCCGGAGACGGAATCGCGGCCATGGCGGTGGTCCTTCTGGAAATTACAAGATAGAGGCTATCCATTTATGTCGTCCTTCAAACTGGTGTCCGATTTCACTCCCCAGGGGGATCAACCCAAGGCCATTGAGCAATTAACCGGTTATCTCAGCGGCGGCAGCCCGCACAATGTGATGCTGGGGGTGACCGGGTCGGGAAAGACCTTCACCATGGCCAACATCATCGCCCGGCTGGATCGGCCGACCCTGGTGATGGCCCCCAACAAAACCCTGGCCGGACAGCTGTATAATGAATTCAAAAGCTTTTTCCCGGAAAATGCGGTGGAGTATTTCGTCAGTTATTACGACTATTATCAACCGGAGGCCTATATCCCCGCCAGCGACACCTACATTCAGAAGGATTCCTCCATCAATGAAATGATCGATAAACTGCGCCACTCCGCCACCCGTTCGGTGCTGTCCCGGCGGGATGTGGTGGTGGTCTCCAGCGTCTCCTGTATTTACGGTCTGGGCGCTCCGGAAGATTACCTGGGCATGCGCATCAATCTGAAGACCGACCGGGAACTGGACCGGGACACGCTGTTGGCCAGATTCGTGGAAATGCAGTATGAACGAAACGACCTCGATTTTCATCGGGGGGTGTTCCGGGTTCGGGGAGACCGGGTGGAGATCTTTCCGGCCTATGAAGAAGACCGGGCGGTGCGGATCGAGTTCTTCGGAGACGAAATCGAGGCCATTTCGGAAATCGATCCCCTGAAAGGGGAGGTGACCCGGCAGCTGGACCAGGTCACTCTGTTTCCGGCCAGCCATTACGTCACCTCTCAGCGCACCCTGCATCAGGCGGTGGAATCGATCAAGGAAGAACTCAAGCAGCGGGTGGCGTTTTTCCGGGAGGAAAACAAGCTGATCGAGGCCCAGCGCATTGAAGAACGGACCCTGTTCGATCTGGAAATGATGCTGGAACTGGGATACTGCAACGGCATCGAAAATTATTCCCGCCATCTGACCGGGCGAAAACCGGGAGAACCGCCCCCTTGCCTGCTCGACTATTTTCCGGAGGATTTTCTGGTTTTCATCGATGAGAGTCACATCGGCGTTTCTCAGATCGGCGGCATGTTCAAAGGCGATCGATCCCGCAAACAGACCCTCGCGGAATTCGGGTTTCGCCTGCCCTCGGCCCTGGACAACCGGCCCCTGAGATTTGAGGAATTCAATCAGCGGGTGTCTCAGGTGGTCTACGTCTCCGCCACCCCGGCCGATTATGAACAGAAAAAGGCGGGGACCCACATGGCGGAACTGATCGTCCGGCCAACCGGGCTGGTGGACCCGGTCATCGAGGTGCGGCCGGCGGCCCACCAGGTGGATGATCTTTTGGAGGAGATCAACCTTCGGGTGAAAGCCGAAGAGCGGGTCCTGGTCACCACCCTTACCAAACGAATGGCCGAGGATTTGACCGATTACTATGCCGACCTCGGGGTTCGGGTGCGGTACCTCCATTCGGATATCACCACCCTGAATCGAATGGAGATCATTCAAGACCTGCGCTCGGGGGAGTTCGACGTGCTGGTGGGCATCAATCTGCTCAGGGAAGGCCTGGATATTCCGGAGGTCTCCCTGGTGGCCATCATGGATGCCGACAAGGAAGGATTTCTGCGCTCCGGAAGGTCCCTGATCCAGACCTGCGGCCGCGCGGCCCGGAACGTTCACGGAAAGGTGATCATGTATGCGGAGACGATCACCGGTTCCATGCGCCAGGCCCTGGAGGAGACCGAACGGCGGCGAAAAATTCAGGTGGCCTTCAATGAAACCCACCATATCGTCCCCACCACCATTCGAAAGAACGTCTCCCCGGTTTTCGATTTCGTCTATGAACCGGCCGCCCCGGCCCTGGAGAAGGTGGCGGAACCGGGAACGGTTTACGGTGATCCGGACGGTCTGGATAAGGTGATTCAGGGGCTGGAAAAAGAAATGAAAGAGGCGGCCAAAGAACTGGCGTTTGAACGAGCCGCGGAGATTCGAGACCAGATCAAGTCATTGAAAGAGATCGCGCTGTTATAACCATGAATCATTTATTGGAAAAATTATCCGGGATCTCCACCGAACCGGGGGTCTACCTGATGAAAAACCGGGACGGCCGGGTGATCTACGTGGGCAAGGCCAAGAACCTGAAAAAACGGCTGGCCTCCTATTTCAAAAGCCGGGATCAGCTGGATCTGAAAACCGGCGTGCTGGTCAACCATATTGCAAACTTCGACACCATTATCACCCGCACCGAAAACGATGCCTTGATCCTCGAATCCAACCTGATCAAAAAACACCGGCCCCGGTACAATGTCATCCTGAAGGACGGCAAACGCTACCCTTCGCTGCGCCTCGACATCAATCAACCCTTTCCCAATCTGGAGATCGTCCGCAAAGTCAAAAAAGACGGGGCCCTCTATTTCGGACCCTACACCGCACCCGGGGCCATGTACCAGACATTGAAGCGGATCAACAAACATTTCAAGCTTCGAAAATGCAAAGCCGGCATGTTTCGAAACCGGACCCGGCCCTGCCTCAACCACCAAATCGGAATGTGTCTGGGCCCCTGCTGCCTGGAGGTCGACCCGGCGGTCTATCGGGAGATCGTCAATGAGGTGATCCTGTTTTTAAAGGGTCGCACCCCCGAGTTGATTCAAAAGGTCAAAAAAGACATGGCCGCCGCCGCCGCGGACCAGGATTTCGAAAAGGCGGCGGAACTGCGGGATCGCATGTTCGCTCTGGAACGAACCGTGGAACAGCGGATCGCCGTCACCACCGATTTCCAGGACCGGGACATCATCGGGCTGGCCGGTTCACCGGAGCGGTCGGTGATTACCGTTTTATCGGTCAGAAGCGGTTACCTCAACGGCTCCCGCCATTTTAAATTGACCGAAGCCCTTTGCACCGATGAAGAAATGATCGACGCCTTTATTCGTCAGCACTATGAAAGGGTCCATTTTATTCCCAAGGCGATCCTGGTTCCCGCGGGGTTGGAATCGGCGGATCTGATTCAGGAACGGCTCGGGGAATTAAAAGGACAAAAGGTGACCCTTGTGCATCCCCGGCGGGGCGAAAAAGCCCGACTCCTGGAGATGGCCAACCAGAACGCGGCCGACGCCCTCAAGGAATGGACCTCCTCCGAAGCGGCGAATCGGAATATTCTTATTCGTCTTCAGCGCCGCCTCAGAATGGATCGGCTGCCGAACCGAATCGAGTGCTTCGACAATTCCAATATTTCCGGCGCCTCGCCGGTGGCCGGCATGGTGGCGTTCGAGGCGGGAAAACCCCTGAAATCGGGGTACCGGAAATACAAAATCAAAACGGTCCGGTCGCAGGACGACTACGCCTATATGGCCGAAGCCCTGAAACGGCGATACGGAAGAGGGGAGGCATCCGAGCCTTTTCCCGATCTGTTGATGGTGGACGGAGGAAAGGGGCAATTGAACATCGCCGTGGCGGTGTTGGCGGATTTGGGGCTTTCAGAGACCTTCGCGGTGATCGGCATCGCTAAAAAGGATACCTTCGCGGGCGAAACCGAGGATAAAATATATCTGCCGGGACGGGCCAATCCGGTTCGAATGGCCGGGGAAGGGGAGGTGCTTTTTTTTCTGCAGCGGATTCGGGACGAGGCCCATCGATTTGCGGTGAGTTTTCATCGAAACCGCCGGTCCAGGGCCGCGTTGGGATCAGCCCTGGACGCGGTGCCCGGGGTGGGAAACGCACGAAAAAAAGCGTTGTTGAAGCATTTCGGGAGCGCCAAAAAAATCCGGGCGGCGACCCTCGAAGAGTTGAGGGCCGTGCCCGGAATATCCGAAAAACTGGCGGAAACGATTCAATCCGCGATTCAGGAATAAGCCGGCGCTATTTCAGTTTGGCCAAGACCCGTTTCAGTTCTTCCACCGCATCCGCCGAATTTTTGAGGGCGGCTTTTTCTTCATCGGTAAGATTAATCTCGATAACCTCTTCCACGCCGCCTTTGCCCAGCTTGGCCGGCACGCCGATGAACAGATCATTGAATCCGTATTCCCCTTCCAGATAGACGGCGCAGGCAAGGATCATTTTCTTGTCCAGCAGGATCGCTTTGGCCATTTCCACCGCCGAAGAGGCGGGTGCGTAAAAGGCGCTGCCGGTTTTCAGAAGGCCCACGATCTCGGCGCCGCCGTTCCGGGTTCTGTCTACGATGGCATCGATGCGGTCTTTGGGCATCAGCTCGGTGATGGGGATGCCGGCGACGGTGGAAAACCGGGGCAGGGGAACCATGGTATCCCCGTGGCCGCCGAGCACAAAGGCATGGGTGTTTTCGATGGAGACGTTCAATTCCATGGCGATAAAGGCCCGGAACCGGGCCGAATCGAGGACCCCGGCCATGCCCATGACGCGGTTTTTGGGAAAACCGCTGACCTCGTAGGCCACGTGGCACATGGCGTCCAGGGGATTGCTCACCACGATCAGGGTGGTGTCCGGAGAATACTTGACCACCTGCTCGGTAACCTTTTTCATGATGCCGGCGTTGGTGCTGATCAGGTCATCCCGGCTCATGCCGGGCTTTCTGGGGATACCCGCGGTGATGATCACGATATCGGAACCGGCGGTATCCTCATACCCGTTGGTTCCGACCAGATTGCAGTCGTGTTTTTCAATGGCCGCCGCCTGGGTCAGGTCCAGGGATTTTCCCTGGGGCACCCCTTCGACGATATCCACCAGGACCACATCGCACAGCCCTTTTTCAGCCAGTCGCTGCGCCGCCGTAGCGCCTACATTTCCCGCACCGACCACCGTAACCTTTTTGTCCATGAGTTTCTCCTTGTCTAATGTGATAGGTTAAAATATAATCAAAATTCCGAATAGCTCAAAAAAAGGTAATCTAATATCATCGTATGCTTTCTTGTCAATAGATTTATCTAGTGTTGACATTCCGATTCGAAATAAGATAAGCATTTAAAATAGTAACCGATCATCTGATCGAGAATGATGATCGAGAATGATGATCGAGAATGGCGATCGAGAATGGCGATCGAGCATAGCTGTTGATCAAGGACGGAAACCCCGCGGGGAATGAAATGGATGTAAAAAAACAGATCAAATCGATATTGAATCAGGCGGAGGTATACAGATCCCAGGGGCTGCTCAGGGAAGCCCGGGATAAGTATGTCCATGCCGGAAAGATGATTCAGAAACATGCCGGCCTGATTCGTAACCACAAAAGCCTGCTGGTCTCCCTGAACAAGAAGATCTCCGCCGTCAAGATCGACCTTCAAAAGATGGAAAATGCGCCCGCCACCAAGGAGATGCCCGAGTCGGTTCAGCAGATCATTAAGGATCACTTCGCTTTTTCGGAAAACGAAAAGACTCGGGAACTGGCCGAAGCCCTGGCCCTCGTCCGGTTCGGACAATACACCCGGGCCCTGGAAGACCTGAAAGGATTACTGAAAAATGAACAGGTTCGAGCGGAAGCGGCCAAAAACATCATCCGATGCCAATTGATTCTGGACGCGGTGGATGAGGCGGTTCAACAATACCGGGGATGGATGAAGTCGGAGATATTCACGACGGAAGAGGCCCAGTCCCTGCGTATTTTTTTCCAGAATATGCTGGACAAAAAAGGCGGTGAAATCATCCTGCCCGAGGTCGGGGCGGAAACGGAGCCGGAAGCCGAAGATGCGCCCCTGGAGATGGCTTCTCCATCGGAGGAGGCGGTGCATCCCGAAGATCTCCTGGATATCAGTTCGGTGGGCATCCCCCTGAGCGAGGGAGCGGCCGCCGGCAGAACCCGGGAATGCGACGTCTGTTTTCAGTCCGGCAACATGCTCAATCTTCTGTTATCCGATCGGGAAACGGATGTTCTGGGTATCCTGGAACCGAACAGCGAGCTGGAGCCGGTGGAGTTTTTTTCACCCATCGCCATGTTCGAAGGCAAGGCCAAGGTGGTGTCCAAAAAGAAACTGGAAGCCGGCCCCAAGAAAGGCGATTTCAGCGTCGATATTCAGATCGTGGGTCTATTCTGATGCGCCCGGTTCCAGAAAAATATTTTTTTGCAAAAAGTAAATTGTTACTTTTAATTTACCGCAGGAGGATTACCCTACCCCGAAAAATCCGCATCTCCCCGTTGACCGATCCTTTCCAGGTGGGATATGCGAATGGTTGCGAAAAATTGTAAAGGAACGGCACCACTCAGATTTCCACACGACCTCGGAACTGGACGACGGAACTGGACGAATAGATGGCGAATATTAACTTAAAAAACAAGGAAATCGAGGTAAAAGTCGTCTATTACGGGCCGGGGAGAGGAGGAAAAACCACCAATCTTGAATATATTTTTAAAACCTTTCGAAAACAGGTGACCGGACAGATGGTGTCGGCCAAAACCGAGGGCGACCGCACCCTCTTTTTTGATTTTTTACCTATGGGCCTGGGAAAAGTCAAAGGCTATGATGTTCGGGTTCAGCTGTATACGGTACCGGGCCAGGTCAAATATGCCTCCACCCGGAAAATGGTGTTGAAGGAAGTCGACGGGGTGGTCTTCGTGGCGGATTCCCTTGAGGTTCGGCGGGAAAAAAATATGATGTCGCTGAAGGACCTTCACCAGAACCTCAAAGAATACGGCCTCAGCATCTTCAAAATTCCGCTGGTCCTGCAATACAACAAAAGGGATCTTTCCGAGCAGGGTATTCCGCTGCTTCCCATCAGCCGAATGGAAAGCGATCTGAACCGGCAGCTGCGGGTTCCGTCCTTTCCGGGCAGCGCCATCAAGGGAGAAGGCGTCGGGCCGACCCTGAAGGCCTGTCTGAAACTGACACTGCAATCCCTTAAAAAACAGATGGGATGGTAAACCGATATCCACATGGCAACCAAGGTCGTATTATCAGGTGATCTCGCCTTTTTAAGTCTGGGAGATATTATTCAATTGATCGGTTCCAGCGCCGGCACGGGAGAGCTGCGGATCATGAGCAAATACATGCCCGAACCCGGACTGATCTATTTTTCCAAAGGCAATGTGATAGACGGGTCGACCCCTGACGGTTCGGGCCTGGAAGCGGTCTTTGCGTTGTTCGGATGGATGGACGGCGAGTTTGAATTCAGCGAAGGCCCGATCTCCAGAACCAAAACCATCAATGCCGGCCGAATGGAGATCATCCTGGACGGTTTGAGGAAAGTCGATGACGGGGAAACCCCTAAACTAGGCCCGGTCTCATTTGAAAAAGCCCCCGCCGGCAACCGGGAATCGGTTCCCTTGGTCAAAGGCCCTTTGGTGGATTACATGTATGTTCTGGACGAGGAATCGTTTACCGCCGGCCAGAAAATCGTCCAGGAAAACAAGCACGGCAGCTGGATCTGGGTGATCCTGGAAGGAACCGTGGATATCATGAAAGAAGCGAGCGAGGGTCCGTTGACGGTGCTCAAGCTCGGCCCCGGGTCTTTTATCGGGAGCGTGGCCTCCTTTCTGTTTCAGGACAACATTCGAACGGCGACCGCCGTCGCGGCGACCGATGTTCAGTTGGGAGTGCTCGATTCCCAGAAATTGACCGAGGAATATGCCCTGCGATCTCAGGAATTCAGAAATTTCGTATTAAGACTGGACAAACGGCGGATCGAGGTCACGGAACGGACGGTCGATATTCACGATAAGAAAGATCTGCTGAAGTTCGCCAAAGGAAAAAAACCGGTCATCAAACAGGGAAAAAAATTCGACAAATTTTTAAAAATCACGTATGGTGAAGGGTGTATCGTCAAACAGACCGACTCGGGAACCGTATTTTTGGCCCACCTTCGGGAAGGGGATTTTTTCGGGCCGGTTCATTTTTTGGACATCAATCATGAACCCTTTAATGCCTCGATTTTGCTGTCCAAGGATGCGGAAACGGCTCCGGTCAATATTCACAAAATACATGAGGAATACGAACTGCTTTCCCCCACCCTTAAGAATTTGATTTCCAGCATCGCCACCAGTATTTCCGTCACCACCCGTGTGGCCTGCGATTTTCATATGAACAATTTAAAAGAAAAAAACAAGAAATGACCGCCGAAGATCGGGGAGTGGAGTGAGAAAATGACGAATACTGAGAAGAGAAAACATACCCGAGTCGAATCCCTCAATCTATCTTATATCTCCATCGACCATGCCGGAAATGTGGTCAATGAAGGAATGGGCAGAACCCTGAACGTGTCGGAGGCCGGAATCCTGCTCGAATCCAATTTTTGCGCACTTCCGGATCAAACCATTTCCCTGACCCTGGCCATCGAGGAAGACCTTCTGGATGTAAAAGGAAAGGTCATTCGATGCAAAGAGCTGGAAGAAGACCTGTATCACATGGGGGTCGAGTTCTTGGATCTCGATTCGGCGGCCCGCCGAACCCTTTCCAAATTCATTGCGATGTTCAACGACGTTCAAAAAACCGAAATTTCCCGAACCGATAAAGAAAGAAGTAATTTTATGCAAAATGTGGTCATCGAAACCGATTTTCCGAATCTTCAACTCAAAAACAGAGGAAAAGTCAGAGACATCTATGATCTGGGGGATCACCTGTTGATGGTGGCCTCGGATCGGCTTTCCGCCTTTGATGTGGTCCTGCCCGATCCCATCCCCGATAAGGGCAAGATTCTGACCCGGATATCCCTGTTCTGGTTCGATGTGATGAACTCTCTGGTTCCCAATCATGTGGTATCCGGAGATACGGAGACCTACCCCGACATCTGTAAACCTTATGCCGAGGTCTTGAAGGACCGAAGCATGCTGGTAAAAAAGACCGAACCGCTGCCCATCGAATGCGTGGTTCGAGGGTACATCTCCGGTTCCGGATGGAAATCCTACCGGGAATCGGGCACCGTCTGCGGTATTCCATTGCCCGAGGGGCTGCGGGAATCGGACAAACTCCCCGAACCCATTTTCACACCTTCCACCAAGGCCGAGATGGGGCTGCATGACGAAAACATCGATTTTACTGAAGCGGTCCGTCTGGTCGGAAAGGAGATTGCGGAAAAAGCCCGGGATCTCAGTCTGGCCATTTACAAAAAAGGAGTCGATATCGCCGAAGAAAAGGGAATCATCATCGCCGACACCAAATTTGAGTTCGGGCTTCTGAACGGAGAGATGATCCTGATCGATGAAGTATTGACCCCGGATTCGTCCCGGTTCTGGCCCAAAGAATCCTACCGCCCCGGCGGTCCCCAGCAGAGCTACGACAAACAATATGTTCGGGACTACCTCAAATCTTTAAACTGGGATAAGACGCCCCCCGCCCCGACGCTGCCTTCGGAAGTCATTCGGAACACCCGCGGAAAATACCTGGAAGCCCTGGAGCAACTCACGGGCGTTTCGCATGAATTTTAGGATCGAACCGGTCCGGTTTTCGACTATTAATTTCGAAAACCGGACTTTTCAGATCACCACCGATCGAAAAATCTCAGCTTTACAACGGTCGGTCCGGGAAATCGGCCTGATCACCCCGCCGATTTTATTCGATTCCGGAACCGACCTGATCATCATCAGCGGATTCCGCCGGATTCAGGTCTGCCGAAATCTGGATTGGTTGAAGACCGAATTCCGAATTCTCCCCTCCGCTGCCCCCCCCTTCCGACTGGCTCAAATCGCCATTGCGGAAAATTCTTTTCAGCGGGAGCTGAACCTCATCGAACTATCGAGGGCCTACGGACTGCTGCATGAAGCGCAAAAGGATGCCGCCGCTGTTCAGCGGGCCGCTTCAGCTCTCAATCTGCCGAGTACACCGGCTTTTATGGAAAAGGTTCGGCCCCTGGCCCGACTCCCGGAAGCGATTCAGCAAGGCATCCTTTCCGAAACTGTACCGCTTCCGATGGCCCTGGAACTGGCCGAAATGGAAGCCGAAGAAGGAACACGGGTAGCCGAGCTTTTTACCGCACTCAATCCCAGCCTGAACAAACAACGGGAGATGCTCGGTTTGGCCAAAGAAATTGCGGCCCGGGAGGACCTCTCGGTCTGGGAAGTTTTTCAAGCGCCGCCGGTTCAAAAGGTGTTGTCGAATGCCGACCTGGACAGGAACCAGAAGATTTTTCGCCTTCGCCGCCATTTAAAACACCGCCGATTCCCCAACCTGAGTCGGGCCGAGGACCAGTTTCAGGAGGTGGTCAAGACCATGAAGCTGGGGGCCGGCATTCAACTGAATCCCCCCCCTTTTTTCGAGGGATCGGACTATCACCTCAGTCTGCGCTTCTCCCGTCTTTCGGAATTGGAAGCCGGAAGAGGGGCGATCGATCGTATTCTTCAAAGCCCTGAAATCCGCCACTATATTAGTTGAATTCAAATTTCTGAATTCGAATCACTTTCCCTTTTTATTTCGATTGTAAAATAACCTCCTGTATTTGTAAAGGATACCCTCTTTTTATTCTAACACTTTCGAAGTTGTTTTAAGCAAGTCAGCACCAGTTTTGAGTAGATATTGCAAGTACTTAGGGTTTAATACTCCAAATCCTAAAAAAATAAATATTTTTTGCTTGACTAAGTTAAGCATATAATTCATAGTACCGTAAAACAAATAAATACCATTCAGTAAAATTATGGGAATACGGGAGAGAAAACAGAGAGAGCGGGAGAGAAGGCGTCAGCAGATCATGATCGCCGCCAAAAGGGTATTTTCCGTAAAGGGGTACAACAAAGCCACCATGGAGGATATCGCCAAAGAAGCGGAGCTCAGCCCCGGGACGCTGTATCTCTATTTTAAAAACAAGGATGAGCTGTTTTCCTCCTTGTCCATCCGTATTCTTCAATACTTGAACATCCGTTTGGAGCATGTGCTCAACGACAAATCCAATCAGACCATCGAGCAGAAAATCGAAGCCCTCAAAGAGGCCATGTGGGACGTCTATAAATTCGATCCCATGATGTTGATCAACATGTTTCACCTTCAGTCGAGCGAAACCATAAAAAACCTGTCTCCACAGCTGCTGGCCGACATCAAATCCTTGTCGCGGAGTTCCCTCAATCTGATGGCCAAATTGCTGGAAGAAGAGATCGACAAAGGGGACCTGGCCGAGGTGCCGCCCATCGTGCTGGCCGATATTCTCTGGTCCATCTTTTCGGGTATCGTACTCTGGGAAGAGAGCAAACGGATGATCAATGAGGACAAAGGATATTTAGAAAAAACCCTCGACACCGCCTTTGAAATTTTCGGACGGGGGATTCAAAAATTGCATCAGTTAAAAACTGTAAAAGAAAGGGGTGAGAACGATATTGGTTATGGTGAAAACGTAAACGATGCGATCCCGGCGCCCGGAATTCAGGAAAAATGAATCCGATTCAGGGTAAAAAGGCTAATGGTTTAAATGTTAAAACACATAAATCCAAGGAGAAGGAGTCATGACCGAAAAAGAAAGAAAAGAAGCCACTGAAACTTCTGAAGCTCAAATTGCCGTCCATTGGCAGGAAGAAGGGTATGTCCCGCCAACCCCCGCGTTCATTGCTCAAGCCAACATGACCGATCCGACCATTTACGACCGCTTTAGCCTGGATAATTTTCCGAATTGCTTCAAAGAATATGCCGACCTGCTCGACTGGTACGAATACTGGGAAGAAACCCTGGATACCAGCGACGCCCCCTGCTTCAAATGGTTCAAAGGCGGCAAACTCAATGCCTCCTACAATTGTGTGGACCGCCACTTGGCCAAACACGCCAACAAGACCGCCATCCATTTCGTTCCGGAACTGGAAGAGGAAAAAGTCGACCATGTCACCTACCGGGAACTGTGGGTGCGGGTGAATGAGTTTGCCGCGCTCCTTCAGGATTTCTGCGGTCTGAAAGCCGGAGACCGGGTCACCCTTCATATGCCGATGTCGGCCGAACTGCCGGTCACCATGCTGGCCTGCGCACGCCTCGGGGTGATTCACTCTCAGGTCTTCGGCGGTTTCAGCGGCAAGGCGGCGGCCGACCGCATCGAAGACTCCGGCAGCAATGTCTTGATCACCATGGATGCCTATTATCGCGGTGGAAAACTGCTGAGCCACAAGGAAAAGGCCGATATCGCCGTCGAAGAAGCCGAGAAGATGGGCCAGAAAGTCGACAAAGTTCTGATCTGGCAGCGGTATCCCGGAAAATACTCCTCGGATGTCCCGATGGTGGACGGACGGGATTATTTCGTCAACGACCTGCTGAAAAACTATTACGGAAAACGGGTCGATCCGGTGCCCATGCCCGCCGAAGCCCCGCTCTTTCTCATGTATACCAGCGGTACCACCGGAAAACCCAAGGGTTGTCAGCACGGTACCGGCGGATATCTGGCTTATGTCGCCGGAACCTCCAAATACGTGCAGGATATCCATCCCGAAGACGTCTACTGGTGCATGGCCGATATCGGATGGATCACCGGCCACTCCTATATCGTCTACGGGCCGCTGGCCCTGTGCGCCTCCACCGTGGTCTACGAAGGCATTCCCAATTACCCGGATGCCGGCCGATGCTGGCGAATCGCCCAAGACCTGGGGGTCAATATTTTCCATACCGCGCCGACCGCCATTCGCGCCCTGAGAAAGATCGGCCCCGACGAACCGGCCAAATACGACTACCACTTCAAACACATGACCACGGTGGGCGAACCCATCGAACCCGAGGTTTGGAGATGGTATCATGAAGTGGTCGGAAAGGGAGAAGCCGCCATCGTCGATACCTGGTGGCAGACCGAAACCGGCGGATTCCTCTGCAGCACGCTTCCCGCCATCAAACCGATGAAACCCGGCTCCGCCGGACCCGGCATGCCCGGCATCCATTGCGTGATCTATGACGATGAAGGAAAAGAGGTGCCTCCGGGCCAGGGCATCGCCGGAAACATCTGCATCCAGAACCCGTGGCCGGGCATGTTCCAGACCATCTGGGGCAACCGGGAACGGTTTGTCAATCAGTATTTCGAACGCTACTGCAAGGACCCCAACAGCAAGCGGTGGCAGGACTGGCCCTACATGACCGGGGATGCCGCCGTTATGGCCGAAGACGGATATGTCCGCATCCTCGGCCGGATCGACGACGTGATCAATGTTTCCGGGCATCGCCTCGGCACCAAGGAGATCGAATCCGCGGCCTTGGTCGTCTCCGAAGTGGCCGAAGCCGCCGTGGTACCGGTCAAGCACGATATCAAGGGCCGAGAACCCGATCTGTATGTCGCTCTGAAACCCGGGATCGAAGCCTCGGATGAACTGGCCAAGAAGATTTCCGACACCATCGTCAAGGAGATCGGCCCCATCGCCAAACCCCGAAAGGTCTGGATCGTACCCGACATGCCCAAAACCCGGTCCGGAAAGATCATGCGCCGTATTCTGGCGGCTATTTCCAATGGATCGGATGTCGGCGACACCATGACCTTGGCCAACCCCGAGGTGGTGGAAGAGATCAAAAAGATGGAGGAGGCCTCGAAGTAGTGGTTCACGGGTTGATCTTCAGACTCGAATCTGATAGCTAAACCTTGTAAATAATCATAAAAAAGTGTAGTAAATCATGAAGGCAGGAAACCGGTTTTCCTGCCTTCATGCCGTTTATCCCCCGGCCCGTTTCCCCCTTAATTCCGGACAAGGAGGTTTTCTCATGGCAGTGATCACCATTTCACGTCAATTCGGCGCGGGCGGCAAAACCCTCGGCGAAATCCTGGCCAAAAAACTGAATTACCAGTTCATCAATGAGGATATCATCCAGATGGTGGCCGACAAAGCGCGGGTCTCCAAGGGGTGGGTCGAATCGGTTGAACAGGAGGCGGGCGGCAAGCTCCTCAACTGGATGGCCCGCATCGTCCCGAAAACCTATGTAGAACGGATTCTCGGCGGGGACAGCGGCTACCTGGACGAAGAAGTCTATGTCGATATTCTTCGAGAAGTCATCACTCAGGTGGCGGAGGAGGGGAATGTCATCATTCTCGGCCGGGGAGGGCAATACATTCTTCAGGAACATCCGGATGTATTTCATATTCTTCTGATCGCCGAAAAAGAAGACCGAATCAAATTCATGGAAAAACACTACAACCTGAGACCGACCCAGGCCAAGCAGGTGGTGGAAAAACAGGACAAGCGGCGCACCAATCTCTACCGCAAGTTCGGCAAAGAAGATTACGACCGGCCCGGCCTCTACAACCTGGTCGTGAACATGGGCAAGCTGGACATCGAAAAAGCCTCGGATTTTCTTTCTCGAATAGTCTCGAACGTGGTCTCCGCCACCGCAAAGGCATAGAATTCATCTTGGGACTGAAACACCTGTTCGTCGATCGAGCCGTGATCGACGCTCCCCAAACCCTTTTGTTTCGAGACAAACTGAATCTGCCGGTGCATGTTGTGGATGACGGCCGGGAGGTATTCGATTTCGTATCGAAAGCGGATGATCCCATCCAATGCGGAAAAGAGGTGCTCTTTCTTACCCGCAACAAGGGCGCTTTCATTCGAAAATGCCCCGGAACCCGGCATTACACCTGCTGCGATTACATGATACTGCACATCGGCGCCTTCTGCACCATGGATTGCGCCTATTGCATTCTTCAGTCTTATTTCCATCCGCCGGTGCTTCAATTTTTCGTCAACCATTCGGACCTGTTCCAGGAACTGAACGCGGCCTTAGCGGAAAAACGCTTTCGAAGGATCGGCACCGGCGAGTTTACCGACAGCCTGATCTGGGAAGTGTGGACCGGTTTAAACGCCGATCTGGTGAACCGGTTCGCCCGGCAGTCTCATGCCATGCTGGAGCTGAAAACCAAAACCACCGCGGTGGCGGGCCTGAAGGATCTCGACCATCGAAAAAAGACAGCGATCGCCTGGTCGGTGAATACCGTTTCGGTGATTCAAACCAACGAACGGCGGACCGCCCCCCTTTCGGCCCGGTTGAAGGCGGCGGCCCGGTGTGAAGCCTGGGGCTACCCCCTGGCTTTTCATTTCGATCCCATGGTAATCTATGAAGGATGCGAGGCTGAATATCGCAGGGTCATTGAGGATATTTTTAGCCATGTCTCCCCGGAAAACGTGCTCTGGATCAGTATCGGCACCTTTCGCTATATGCCCGACTTGAAACCGATTGTTCAGGCGCGGTTTCCGGCCTCGAAAATCATCTACGGTGAATATATTTCCGGTCTGGACGACAAAATGCGGTATTTCAAACCGCTTCGAATTGCGCTTTACCGGGCTGTGTACGCCGCCGTGCAGGACATCGCGCCAAAGGTGCCGGTCTATTTCTGCATGGAAGACGACGAGGTCTGGCAAAAATCATTCGGATTCCTTCCCGCCGATGCCGGCGGATTGCCCGCCATGCTCGACCGGAGCGCGGTTCATCACTGCGGACTCGACCGGTAGCCGAAACCATGTTCTTTCCGGAAATCATTCGAGGCTTCATGACCTATTTTGCGGCTCACGGAGTGATGAAGCGCCACCGCATCTGGCCGTACATGGTCGTTCCGGGAATCCTGAGTCTGATCTATATCGCCTGCCTGATCATCATCGGCAACATCTATTTCCCCGAGATCACCGATTACCTGTATCAACACTGGACCCCCGGTTTTCTGAAAAGCAGGATCCTCCTCATGATGTACACTTTTTTCCTCTGGGTACTCCTGTTTCTATCCGGATACATCACCTATCAACCGATCGTCTTAATCCTGTTTTCACCGGTCCTGAGCTACATTTCCGAAGTCACCGAAAGCAGGGTCTACGGAACCGCCGGCCCCACCTTTTCCCTGCGGACCCTTCTTCAGGACCTCTGGCGGAGCATCCTGATCAACCTGCGAAACCTCGCACGCATGGTCGTGCTGGTTCTTCTGGCCTGGCTGTTGGTTCTGCTGCCCCTGATCGGGGCGGTCATTTCAGCATCTCTGATTTTTCTGATTCAGGCCTACTACAACGGATTCGCCCTGATGGACTACACCCTGGAACGAAAACGGTTCTCGGTAAAAGACAGCGTCCGGTTCGCGCGATCCAATCGCCCCCGAGTAATCGGGGTGGGCATCGGGTTCATGTCCATGATGCTGATTCCGGTCCTGGGGTGGTTTGCGGCCCCCACCTACGGAACCGTCGCCGCCACTTTAGGGGCGCTGGACCGCATCGACCGACCGCTTTCGAAATAATCCAAAGTTTTCAGGAGAAAAACCGATTCAAACGAAAAAAGCCGGAAGACCTTCCGAGTGGAAGGTCTTCCGGCTTTTTTAGCAGAGCTTGTTCAGGCGGGGTTCTTCGAAAGGCTTACCCTTCCTTTTTATTCGCTTCGATGATTTTTTCGGCCAACTGGGCCGGAACCTCATCATAGTGGGAGAATTCCATCGAATAAATGCCCCGTCCGCCGGTCATAGACCGTAGATCGGGAGCGTAGGTCAGAAATTCCGACATCGGTACCTGGGCCTTGATGACCTGGTATTTGCCTTCGGAATCCATGCCCATAACCCGGCCGCGGCGGCCGTTCAAATCGCCCATGATATCCCCCATGAAATCGTCCGGGGTGGTGATGGTGACATTCATGATAGGTTCCAGAAGCACCGGATTGGCCTGTTCCACCGCTTTTTTAAAGGCCAGGGAACCGGCGATTTTAAAGGCCATTTCAGAGGAATCCACCGCGTGGAAAGAGCCGTCGTCTAGAGTGGCCTTGAAATCGACGCAGGGAAAACCGGCCAGATAGCCGCGCTCGGCCGCTTCGATGATCCCTTTCTCCACCGCCGGAATATAGGTTTTGGGAATGGCGCCGCCCACGATGGCATCCACGAATTCAAAGCCTTCGCCCCGGGGCAGGGGTTCCATCTGGACCCAGCAGTCCCCGAACTGACCGTGGCCGCCGGTCTGTTTTTTATGCCGACCCTGCACCCGCACCTTTTTCTTGATGGTCTCCTTGTAGGGCACCTTGGGGGTGTTCAGTTCCACCTCGACATTGTATTTTCGCTTCAACTTGGCCACCGCGTTCTCGATGTGAATCTGCCCGCGGCCCGACAGCAAAATCTCTTTGGTCTGGGAATTCCGCTCCAGCTTCAATCCCACATCCTCTTCCAGGATCTTGGTCAGCGAACTGAAGACCTTGTCTTCATCTCCCTGGGTTTTGGCGGAGACCGCGAAGGAGATCAAGGTGGGCAGCGGTTCGGCCAGCTGAAATTTGACTTTTTTCGATTCATCGCACAGGGTGTCGCCGGTGCCGGTTTCCTTTAATTTGGCCACCGCCAGAATATCCCCGGGTACCGCGCCCGAGGCCGGCTTCTGGGCTTTTCCGGTGATGGTGAGCAGTTGATTGAACCGCTCCTTGGCATCTTTATTGACATTGTAGAAATTGCCGTCGCTGCCGAGGCTTCCCGACACCACCCGGAACAGGTTCAGCCGGCCGGCATAGGGATCGGCAATGGTTTTGAACACAAACGCGGAAAAGGGTCCATCCGGATCGGGAGGACATTCGACCTCGTCTCCGGTCTCGGGGTGAACGGCGATTCTGGATCCCCGATCCTGAGGTGAAGGCATGGCTTCGTTGATGATGTTGAGCAGAAGATCGATTCCGATATTCTGAGTTGAGGCGCCGCACAATACCGGGGCAAAGGTCCGGGACAGAATGCCGGCTCGAAGGGCGGTCTGAATGTCCTCATCCGTGAGGGTTTCCCCTTCCAGGTAGCGTTCAATAAGTTCGTCGTCCGCTTCGGCCACGTTTTCGATCAGCGTCTCCCGCTCGGTTTCGGCCTCATCCTGCATATCCGAGGGAATGTCCCCGACGGTCATTTTTCCGTCTTCAAAGGTGTAGGCCTTCATCGTGACCAGGTCCACCACCCCTGTAAAATCGGCTTCGGCGCCGATCGGTATCTGAAGCTTGATCGGCTTGGGAGTTCCCAGATTCGATTCGGCATCCTGGAGGGTGCGTTCAAAATCGGTGTGTTCTTTGTCCAGCTTATTGATGAAGATCATGCAGGGCATATTGTAATCCCCGGCGAATTCCCAGGCCTGCTCCGTCTGGACTTTGACCCCGTCTACGGCATCGATGACCACCAGGGCCGCATCGGCGGCCTGCATGCACATCCGGGTATCGGTGAAGAAATTCTGATCCCCGGGGGTATCGATCAGATTGACGGTATGCTTTTTCCAGTTATACTGATGAAACCCGGTGCTGATACTCGACTGACGTTTCAATTCTTCGGGCTCGAAGTCCATGGCGGTATTGCCCTCTTCCACACGCCCGTGACGGGTAATGGCGCCGGCATTAAACAGCATGACCTCCGCCAGGGATGTCTTGCCGGCGCCGCTATGGGCGATCAGAGCGATATTTCTCAATTTCTCAACCATTTCAGCCATTTAAACTCCTCTCTGCATGAAAGTGTCCACAGTTGGAAAACCATCGATCTTAATATTCAGAATCAATTTATCTATCTGTTTCCCTTGAAAAAATCAAGTTTAAAATCCCGGACTATAGGATTTCTTCAACAAAATCAGAAACTCCCGGTTTCCTTTGGGCCCGAGAACAGGGGAGGGGACTACCGGTCCGACTCCCAGGCCGGTGTCGGAGAAAAATGCGGACAGGGATCGAATCACCGCTTCATGCAGATCAGCATCTTTGACCACCCCGCCTTTGCCGACCTGTCCTTTGCCGACCTCGAATTGCGGCTTGATCAATGCAATGATTCGGGCCTCGGGTTTCATGAATTTCATCACCGCCGGAACGACGATTTTCAGAGAGATGAAGGAGACGTCGATGGTCGCCAGATCGACCGGGCGGGGAAGCCTGTCCGAATCCATATGGCGGATATTGGTTCGCTCGAGGACGGTGACCCGGGGGTCCTGACGCAGCGGCCAGGCCAGTTGGCCGTAGCCCACATCCACCGCAAAGACGTGTTCGGCCCCGTTCTGAAGCAGGCAGTCGGTGAATCCGCCGGTGGAGGCTCCCACATCCAGGCAGATGAAGCCGGAAAGCTGAATCTCGAATTCCGCCAAGGCCGCGGCCAGTTTCAATCCTCCCCGGCTCACATAGGGAAAGTCTTCACCCTTGAGAACGACCCGATCATCGTCGAATATCTGAGCCCCCGGTTTGTCCACCGGTCGTTGATTGACCAGGACCTTCCCGCTCATGATCATGGCCTGGGCCCGTCCGCGGCTTTGGGCCAACCCCTCTTTAACCAAACGCTGGTCGAGTCGGCTTTTTTTCCCGGACATGGATTCCCTTCAGCAATTCCCTTGCGGATTGGACAACGGCCCCGGCATCCACCCCGTATTTTGAACGAAGCAGCTGCTGAGGACCATGTTCGACGAACAGGTCCTGAATGCCGATGCGTTTGAGTGAAAAATCGAACATTCCGGCATCATTCAACCCCTCCAGAACGGCGCTTCCGAAGCCTCCCTGACGAACATTCTCCTCCACCGTGATCACCCGGGGAATCTGCCGGACCAGCGGAAGAATCAGATCCATATCCAGGGGCTTGATAAACCGGCAATTGACCACGGTGGCTGAAATATCCGATCGGGCCAGGGTTTCCCGGGCGGAAAGGGCCTCGGAGACCGAATGGCCCACCGCCAGAATCAACAGGTCTTCTCCCTCGCAGAGCACCTCGCCTTTGCCGATGGGAAGCGGATGAATCTTCGGTTCCAGGGGAACCCCCAGGCCGCTTCCTCTCGGGTATCGAAAAGCCGCGGGACCCGAATGGTTCACGGCGGCGGCCAGCATACGGCGCAGTTCGTTTTCATCTTTGGGCGCCATCACCACCATATTGGGAAGACTTCTGAGGTACGACAGATCGAACAGGCCGTGATGGGTGGCGCCGTCCTCGCCGACAATACCGCCCCGGTCCAGAGCGAAGACCACCGGAAGCCCCTCGATGCAGACGTCATGAAGGATCTGATCATAGGCCCGCTGTAAGAAAGTCGAATAAATGGCCACCACCGGCCGGTATCCTTCCGCCGCCAATCCGGCGGCAAAGGTCACCCCGTGCTGTTCGGCGATGCCCACATCGAAAAAACGATCCGGATAGGTCTCGGCGAATTTCATCAGCCCGGTGCCTTCGGGCATGGCCGCAGTCACCGCTATGAGCCGGTCGTTTTCTCGAGCAAGCTCCACCATGGTTTCCCCGAAGACATGGGTGAAGGTGGGCACCGACTTGCCTTTTTTGATACAGTTTCCGGTTTCGATTTCGAAGCAACCCACCCCGTGAAAATAGACCGGGTTCTTTTCGGCCGGGGTATACCCCTTGCCTTTCCGGGTGGTGACGTGCAGCAGGACCGGTTCTTTCAGGGATTTGATGTTTTCGAGGATATCGATAAGATGATTGAGATTGTGGCCGTTGATGGGCCCGAAGTAATCGAAATTGAAGGCTTCAAAGAGCATCCCGGGCGTGACGAAGGTTTTGAAGGATTCCTCGGATCGTTTTGCCAGATGATACATATCTTCACCGATCTTGGGCAAAGATTTGAGAAACTCGCCGAATTCTTTTCGGAATCCCTGAAGATATCGGGCGGAAAAGGTCCGGCTGAGAAAAGAGGATAGGGCGCCCACATTGGGGGAAATGGACATATCATTGTCATTGAGAATGACGATCAGGTTTTCGTCCTTATGAAGATCGCCGGCCTGGTTGAGCCCTTCATAGGCCAGACCGGCGGTCAGCGAGCCGTCGCCGATCACCGCGATTACCTTGGACGCCTCTTTCTTCAGCCGTTTGGCACAGGCCATGCCGAGGCCCGCCGAAATGGAGGTGCTGCTGTGGCCGGTGGTGAAAGCGTCATAGGGGCTTTCGCTGATGCGGGTGAATCCGCTGAGGCCCTCGTGCTGCCGCAGGGTGTGGAAACGAGACCGGCGCCCGGTCAACAGCTTATGGGTGTAGGACTGATGGCCCACATCCCAGATGATTCGATCCTGAGGGGTATCGAATACATAATGCAAAGCGATGGAGAGTTCCACCGCGCCCAGACTGGAAGCCAAATGGCCGCCGTTTTGAGAAACCACCTTCACGATAAATGCCCGGACCTCCCGGGCGAGGGTGGGAAGATCGGAAACCTTCAATTGTTTCAGATCGGCTGGGGAATCGATATGTTCAAGAAAGCTCAAATCGGTCATCCTTTATTTTTCTTCGGCTTCGTCCAGAAAGGGTTTTTCGACCGTCCGGCCGTCCTGGTCCTGCAACAATATCGTGATCTTCCGTTCGGTTTCATCCAGCTTTCCGGAGCAAAATTTGGACAGCTGAATACCCTCTTCAAATTTTTCCATGGCCTGTTCCAGGGGAAGATCGCCGTTTTCGAGCTCCTGAACGATCGTCTCCAGTCTCTTCATGGCCTCTTCAAAAGTCTGCTGATCGGTTGTCTTCTCTGCTGTCATGTATCCTTTTTCCTTCCACACGGCATTGAATGCGCCCCCTGGCGAGGTTCACTTCCACTGCTTGGCCCAAATGAACGGCATCGGCGTCCCGAACGATGTCGCGCTCCGGCAGGGTAAAGGTGATGCTGTATCCACGGGAGAGAATCGCATCGGGGCTCAAGCCCTTCAAACGGGCGGTATGGGCCTTGAGGCGGGCGTTTTCATCTTTGCAAACGGATCGAATCCGGAACCACAGATTCTCCCGGCACTGTCTCAATTGATTTCGAAGCTGATGAATTCTGGAGAGCGGCATATGCATGCAGATGGTATTGACGCGCCAGTCCAACCGTTCCCGTTTGCTGTGGATCATACCGCTCATGCGGCCGGCGAGACGGGAGGTGAGATCATCGATCCGGAGCCGATGGTTCTGAATGCGGCGACGGGGATGGACCACCCGTCGGGAAATTTCCTGGATTCCCTTGCGCCGCATACCAATAGAAGAATACATTCTCTGGATCAATGCCTGAGATGCGCTCATATGACGCCGATGAAGGTCTGTTTTGGACGGCAAGACCATTTCGGCGGCCGCCGAGGGTGTAGGGGCCCGCAGGTCGGCCGCAAAATCGGCGATCGTGAAATCGGTCTCATGCCCGACGCCGCATACCACAGGGATTTCGGAAGCAAAAACCGCTCTGGCCACGATCTCGGAGTTAAAGGCCTGCAAATCTTCCAGAGAACCGCCGCCTCTGGCCAGAATGATGACATCCGAGTTCCGCAGCTGATTCACCAACTCAATGGCGGAAACGATCTCCATTTCCGATCCATATCCCTGAACCTTCACCGGCAGAACCTGAATCGGCACATTTTCAAACCGTCGCTGGGCCACCTTCAAAATATCGTGGATCACGGCGCCGGTACGCGAGGTAATCACGCTGATCCGGTTCGGCAGAAACGGAAGCGGCTTTTTGCAAGCCTCGTCAAAAATGCCTTCGGCGGCCAGCCGGCTTTTCAGTTGTTCAAAGGCCACCTGAAGTTCGCCGACACCCTTGGGCTCCAGATATTCGAAAATGAGCTGGTATGAACCGCGCGGTTCATAGACGCTGATGCGGCCCAGACCCGTCACCGACATTCCGTCTTCGATTTTACATTTCAGGCGCCGGTTTTGTCCCCGAAACATCACCGAGGCGATCTGCGCACCGTCGTCTTTCAGCGTAAAATAAAAATGGCCGGATGCCGGTCTGCGGAAATTGGAAACCTCGCCGGTGACCCAGATCAGCGGAAATTTTTCTTCCAGGCATTCACGGATCTGAAACGTCAATTCGGATACCGTGTAAAGATGTCGATGTAAGGCGTTATCCATTCATAAAATTCAGGGCTTAAAATTCCGGAGAAAATCTTTCCGGCTGAAATGAAAAGATTTTAAGTATATCACGAGCCCGGCGTTGGTTACAATCCCCAAATTAGGCGCTATTCAGGTTCGTTCGATTTTTAATTCGTTTTACAGGATTTAGCTCGATTAATTATTAGATATATGCCTTGCTGCGCTCGGTCCATAAGGTCCGATAATGTATATTATGTAAACTTTTTTAAATTTCTTCGGTTTCTTTTTTCCCCGCCTTTTCCAGGTATTCCCGCACCGCCGGCACCAGATACAGGTTCTCATGGTCCATCTTCGCCAGACAGGCGGAAAGCAGACTGTTTTTTTTATGCACGGAAAGATGCTTGTCCATGACAAACAGGTGTCGGCCGTTCACCCGACACAACCCGCTTTTCACCGGAAGGCCGGCGGTCCGAAGGTTTTTTTCGGAAACGGTGACCTCAAGTTTTTCCGCCAAATCCTTGAGTTCCTGATAAAGAAGCTCTGCTTTCATTCTCCTGGGCGACTCGAAAAAATCGTACATAAGGCTTGGCGATTTATCTTGAAAAAACCGCCATCCGTGTTATATTAGAGACCATAAAATAAAAAATCAAATAAATTTTAAATTATAGGAGGTAGTTATGCAGACCATTCGACCTAAAGCTCAACCGCAGGTTCAACAGCAAACGAGAGTGAATTCTTTCATTCAGAGTGTGTACAACTGGATGGGAATCGGTCTGGCCCTGACCGGTGTGATCGCCTTTTTTGTCGCCAACAACCCGACCCTGCTTCGATTGATCGCGGGCAATCCGATTCTGTTTTTCGGGCTGATTATCGGTGAACTGGTGCTGGTTTTCTCCTTGAGCGCACGGGTCCATAAGATGGAGGCATCCACGGCGACGGCCATGTTTATCGTCTATTCGATTTTAAACGGATTGACTCTGTCGGTGATCTTTGTCGCCTATACCGCAGCCTCGATCGCATCGACCTTTTTTATATGCGCCGGAACCTTTGTGGCGTGCAGTGTCTACGGAATGACGACCAAGCGGGATTTGACTTCGTGGGGAGGGTTTCTGATGATGGGGCTGATCGGCATCATCATCGCTTCCGTGGTCAACATCTTCATTCGAAGCTCTGCGATGACGATGATCGTCAGTTATATCGGTGTGCTGGTATTTGTGGGATTGACGGCCTATGATACCCAGAAACTGAAGCACATGGCCCTGACCCAGCCGGAGGATGTCGAAGCCGGCGTGGTTCGGAAAGGCGCGATAATGGGTGCGCTCTCCCTCTATCTCGATTTTATCAACCTGTTTCTGATGCTCCTCAGAATCTTCGGCGGAGGCCGAGACTAACCCCCACCATAAAGCTTATATAGATTGACCTTTAAAATCCCCCGGCAAACCGTCGGGGGATTTTTTATTTTCCGATCTCCTGTTGAATCACACGCACGATTCGGTCACAGCAGGCCCGGGTTTCGTCCTCGGTAGGCCCCTCGACCATGACCCGGCACAGAGGCTGAGTGCCTGAATAGCGGACCAGCACCCTACCCTTGTCGCCCAATTGGGCTTCGACGGCGCGAATCTCTTCTGAAACGGCGGGGATCGCAAAAATATCGGGTTTCCGGGCCACTTCCACATTTAAAAGGATCTGGGGAAAAACCGACATGATCCCGGTCAGTTCCGACAATGGTTTTTCAGAGGCCCGCATCGCCTCGATCAGACGCAGACCCGTCAAAATGCCGTCTCCGGTGGTATGGTGGTTCAAAAAAATCATATGTCCCGAATCCTCACCGCCCAGAACGGCTCCGGAGGCGATCATCTCCCGCAAAACATATCTGTCTCCTACATCGGTGATTCGATGACGAATACCCAGCCCTTTCAGGGCCTGACGCAGACCGATATTGCTCATGACGGTGCTGACCGCCAGATTGTTTTTCAGGGTTCCTTTCTCTTTCATGTGCCTGGCGCATACGGCGAGAATCTGATCCCCCGTGACCACCCGGCCCTTTTCATCCACGGCGATGAGCCGATCGCCGTCTCCGTCGAACGCGAGCCCGACATGGGCGCCCGTCTCTTTCACCCGGTCTGTCAGTTGTTCCGGGTGTTGCGATCCGCAGTCTTGGTTGATGTTGATTCCGTCCGGAGAGACACACAACGATTCCACTGAAGCCCCCAGTTCGGAAAATACCCAGGGCGCCACTTTGTAAGTCGCACCGTTGGAGCAATCCAGGACGATTTTCAATCCATCCAGGGAAAAGCCTCGGGGCAGGGTGTCGATCAAAAACTGTACATACCGGGCCTGGGCGTCCTCGATTTTGTGCACATGGCCGGTTTCTCGAATGGATTCATGTAATCCGGGCAGGCGATTATTCAGTATCAGCTCTTCAATGTCCCCTTCCCTCTCATCCGATAACTTATGCCCGTCGCCTTTAAATATTTTTATCCCATTATCTTCAAAGGGATTATGAGAGGCGGAAATCACCACTCCGGCATTGGCGCCGGTTGCAGCGGACAGCAAGGCGATACCCGGCGTCGGCAGCACCCCGGTCAGAAACGCTTCGCCGCCCATGGAACAGATCCCGGAGGCCATGGCGTATTCCAGCATGGGACCGGATATCCGGGTGTCTTTGCCGATGATGATTTTGGAAGGTCGCCCCGGTTTCATGAACAAAGACGTGACCGCCCTGCCCACATTCAGGGCCATTTCCGATGTCATGGGATACACATTGGCCACCCCTCTGATCCCGTCCGTGCCGAACAATTTGCCCATGAGTCGATCCTTTTTCTTCTTCAGTTCTTAAATGTCCACCGTTCCAATCGAGGGCAACATTTCAAGCGCCTCGCTCCCGATCTCCTTTACGATTCCGGAAAGCCACTGAACACCGGTATACGCATCTTTTCCTTCCAGACTTTTAATCACCGGAATATAAGATTTCCCTTTCTCACCAATCCCCGTTCCGATGACCTCCAGAAATGGATCACGCAACCGAGCCTCCCCTTCTCTGTTGCGTGCCTCTTCAAAAAAGAAAGCCAGGTCCGAGGCCCGGTCATACAACGCTTTTTTCTGCTTCAAAAGCGATTCCGACGCCTGGTCGCCGGCTGATTCGGCATACTTATCAGCCGATTCAGGCATCTTCAGGCAAAACGCCTTGAGCCGCTTGATCCGTTCATCGATGCCCATATCGAGTTTCTCCTTGAGTCCGTTCAGGAGCGGCTGCGGAAAATCCTTTGAAATGAATTGGGCCCGAACCTGTCCATACCATTGCCGAAGGGCCATCAAATTGGCGATATACACCACATTGTTGACCACAATCCTTTTGACGTTCCGGTAGAGCCCCGGGGTATACGGCATGCGCGCCCTGCGGACCCCGCCGTCCGCCAGGAGGCGATCGGGTTTGAGCTCGTCTTTTCGATAAATGGAACCGGCCGCAATAATGGTGCCGTATGCCATTCGACAAGGCCCCACCAGCCCCCCCTGCCCTCCTAAAAATATGGGATGCTGATTCAACATCACCCCCTGCGAAACATCCCCCAACAAAGACGGGGTGGCTTTGTCCTGGTTCGGGGTATAATTAAAGTGAATATAAGAACTGCCCACTTCACTGTGGTCTTGACGGCTGGTTCCCCCGGCCATCAGGCAGTCGCAAAAATTGATCAGACTTCCGAGGGTCACGAAAGGAAAAAGAATCGTCTGCTTCAATCCGACGGTATGGGCCCCGCTTGCTTCCTCTTCAAGAATTGTTCCTTCACGCACATGAGCGCCTGAGCCCATGCCGGCCCCCTGAAGAAAGACGGCATTCTTGAAAAAGCCGCCCTTCAAATCGACATCGGGGCCGATTTGACAATTCTCAATGGTGACCGGCGCCTCATACCCGAGCCTGGCTCCGGGCAGTATGAGCGTGGATTCTCCGAAAATACGGCAGCCGGGGTAAAGGGTTACCCCGGGGGAGATCAGATCGAGATTGACTTCATTTCCAATGAAAAGCGTATCCGGGATATGAATATCAACGCCTTTATTCATCAAGGCTTGAATTCGAAATTTGGTCTGGTTCTCCATCGGGCTTATCCTCTTTGGAGTTTTTTCATCAAAAGCACAAACACCAGATGAACAGCCAACCCGATCAACGCAAAGGGCTTGCCGAGGGAGGAAGTTGCATACTTGCTGTAGAGGCGATATGCGCTTTTATGGAACTCGACGGCCGATCGATACCGGTTCTGATCGGAGCTTTTCCCCCCGTAATGGTAAATGCAGGCCTTCGGATAATATACCACCCGCCAGCCGTGATCCCACATTCGGCGGCACCAATCGGCATCCTCCCAATACATAAAAAACCGTTCATCCATCGGCCCGACCGCTTCGATGGCCTTTCTGCGAACCACCATGCAAGCGCCGGAGACCCAATCCACCTCCATCGGCGAATTGCCGTCGGATCGCTTGTTCACCAGATTCCGCCGAGTGATCGGATTGTTCGGAAAACGTCTGGACAACCAGGAGGAACGTCCGAAAAAAGTCGTCCAGGGGGTTGGAAAAGACCGGGCCGAATTCTGTATGCCGCCGTCTT
>JBKHDE010000028.1:0-28607 GCA_046541495.1 Desulfococcaceae bacterium | reverse complement strand
GCAGAAAGGCGGGGGAATCCGCATAACCGAACTTTTGGATTAATACTTGCGCATCCATAGGCTTACCTCAGGGGTAAGAAACAACTGGTCCATCGAAAAAATTGAAGGATTTTTTCCACAAGATGATAGTAGCATTTCGAGATGAACATTACTATCTTTTTTTAGGCGCCATCGGCCCCTGAAGGATGGCGAATGAAAAAAATGGCTCCGAATTCGCTAATTCCAGTTTCGGAGGAGAAATATTTCATTAGCAAAACTTATCTTCAGCATTCATGCGGCTGCCCGAGTCGTACGAATTTAAATTCGATCATTTCTGGCGCCTCTCGTTAATTGTTTTCAACAAAATTATCCTGAAACCAAGTCCCGGAAGCTGTCATGACCCGCACCGTGCGTCCGTCGGTGCGAACCTCCACCGCCCCGTGGCGATCGGTGCCGAAGATTCGACATCCGCGTTCGGCGTATCGCGCCAGCACCGAGGGATGCGGACAGTGAAAACGGTTTTTCCATCCGGAGGAGGTGATGACGATCTCCGGGGCCGCATGTTCCACAAAGACCGGACTGTTGGATGAGCGGCAGCCGTGGTGGGGTGCGATTAAGACGGTGCAGTCCAGGGTCTGTTCCTGAAGCCGGACCAGTTCCAGTTCCGCTTCCGCTTCGATATCTCCCGGGAACAAGAACGCCACCTCTCCGAAGCGAAGCATCGTCACCAGGGAGGCATTGTTGGATTCCCTCCGCCATGCCGCCGCTTTTTCCTGATCAAAGAAATCCTTGGGCGGATAGAGAATCTCCAGATCGAGCGCCCCCAGCGCCACCTGCCGGGGTAAACTTTCAAAATCGGGGCGTTCGATGCTTTGCCGCCGAATGATCTCCATAAATTCCCGATAGCCGGCGGTATCCTTGTCCGCACCCGATGTCCAGACGGTTCGGACATGAAAATGCTCCGCGATGAAAAGCAGGCCGTTCAGATGATCGCTGTCCGGATGGGTGAGCAGGAGGGTGTCTACGGTGCGGATCTTCTTTCGCCACAGAATGGGGGCCACAATCCGGGCCCCCACGTCGAAAACCGAGTTGTCGTAAAACCCGCCGCCGTCGATCAACATGCACCGCCCCCCGGGCAATTCCGCCAATACCGCGCTCCCCTGCCCCACATCCATGACCGTCACCCGCAGGTCCCCCCGTCCGAAGCGCTGGTAAACCCAATAACCCATATCCGCCGACAGGATCACCAGGGCGCAAATCAACACCCGTTTCGGTGTCCAAATCCGGTTTTTGTTCTTCACCGGATCGGATCCAACCAACAGATTCACCACGGACCAGACCAGCAGATAATAGCAGCCGATTTCCAGGACGGTGGGCGTAATGGTCCGCATCGCCCCAAACGGCAAATCCGCAAAAAATGGTACCAGCTTCAGGGAAAAGCCCGCAGTCAGATGGGCGGCTTGAAAAAACCACTCGCCGACCGCAGGATGAATCAGATAGAGGAACACGCCCGATAGACCCAGCGGAACGGTCACAAAGCCGATCAGAGGAATGAAAACCGGATTGGCGGCCAATCCGATAAACGATACCTGATTGAAATAGAACATCGTCAACGGCAGGGTGCCGATAATCGCCCAGAAGGAGACCCACAGAAAGTTTTTTACCCGCAGCTTCCAGAGGCCATATCGAGTGAATTCCCCCGGAACCGGGCGAGCCACTCGGGAAAGTCCCCAGACAATGGCGATCACCGCGGCAAAGGAGAGCTGAAAAGAGATGGAAAACAGGGCCGGCGGATGAACCATCAGGATCACCAGGGCGGCCAGAGCGATAGTGTTGAGAACGTCGGGCTCTTTGCGGACCCAAAAGGTGGCCAGGAAAACGACCACCATGACCAGGGCTCTTTGGGTGGCCGGAGACATTCCGGAAATGAATCCGTATGCCAGAACCGGCGCCAGGGTCAGGCCCGCCGCCGCCGGGTGAAGCCATCCATTCCACAGAAGCGGCCGCCACCAACACAACAGCCATTTGAACATTCCAAAAAAGAGGCCGGCGACAATGCCGATGTGGAGTCCGGAAATGGCCAACAGATGGCTGATGCCGGCCCGGCTGAACCGCTCCCGAAGGTCGTCTGAAACGGCGCTCTTATCCCCGATGACCAGGGCCTTGAGCACGCCTGCGGAAACCTCTGAAACCGCCGTCTTCTCGATCACCCCGGCCAGTTCGGTTCTTTTTTCCTGAATGCTTTCCATCCAGGAAGGGCTTCGGTTTTTCTGCACAACCATCAGGCTGTCTTTTCGGACATAAGCGGATACCCATAGGCCCTGAAACGCCATATACCGCTCATAATCGAAACCTCCCGGATTGTTTAAATTTCGAATGCCTCGAATTTTACCGGCAAAAGCGATTCGGTCTCCCGCAGAAAGCTCCGGAAGATCGCCTCGGGCGGATACCCGCAACAATCCGCTCACCGGTACCGCATCGGTTCCCAGGGAATTCACCTCCAACACGAAGCGAATACCGTCTCTTGCATAGGGAACCGGCCCGGAGTGGATTCGACCGGTGATTCGAGGGTTGTACTGATCTGCGTAATGGATGATATGATCGGCGGAAAAACCGGGAGTGATCCAGGTGTCGATCCCCAGGTAGCCCAGTGCGGCCATTATCAACAGCAGGGGAATTCGAGGGGGCTGTTTGTAAAGCAGGAAAAGGAAGAGACCGACCCCGGCCGAAAGCCATCCTGCGCCGGATGCGATCGTTTTATGCCCGGAAAATTCAGACCCCGCCAGAATCCCCGCCAGGAATGCAAACAGCACCGGGATGGCGGGACGAAGAAAAGGCCCTCGGCCGCCTTCGATCAGGCCTCTACCGGACCCGTTGAACGGCGGCGCCCAGGCCGGCGAATTTATCCTCGATGGCTTCATAACCCCGGTCCAGATGATAGACCCGGTTGATGACGGTTTGCCCCTCGGCCACCAACCCGGCCAGAATCAGGGAGGCGCTGGCCCGAAGATCGGTGGCCATGACCGGCGCCCCGGACAGGTGGTCGACCCCTTTGATCATGGCCGCGTTTCCGGATACGGTAATATCGGCCCCCAAACGGCGCAGTTCACTGACGTGAATGAAGCGGTTTTCAAAAATGGTTTCGGAAATGATGCTGAGGCCCCGGGCCACCGACATCAGCACCATGAACTGGGCCTGCATGTCGGTGGGGAATCCCGGATAGGGCAAGGTTTTGATATCGACGCTGGTGATCTTTTCCGGCCCCTGAACCCGAACCGAGCGGCCGTTGACGGTGATTCGGGCGCCGGTCAGTCGAAGCTTGTTGAGCATGGCGCCCATGTGGTCGGGTTCACAATTCAGAAGCGTCACGTCCCCGCCGGTCAGGGCCGAAGCCACCATAAAAGTCCCCGCTTCAATCCGGTCGGGGATAATGGAAATGTCGGCCGGCGTCAGCGCATCCACCCCGTGAATGGTCAACACCGAAGAACCGGCCCCGAAAATCCGGGCCACCATTCGGTTGAGTGCGTCGGCCAATGCCACGATCTCCGGCTCCCGGGCCACGTTTCGCAAAATGGTCGTACCCCGGGCCAGTACCGCCGCCATCATCAGATTTTCGGTGCCGGTGACGGTGGGCACATCCAGATAAAAATCATCCCCCTTCAACCGGTCGGCGGTGGCCTCCACATACCCGTGGGTCAGTTCGATGGAGGCCCCCAGCCGGGCCAGCCCCTTGAGGTGAAGGTTGATCGGCCGGGCCCCGATGGCGCACCCGCCGGGCAGGGACACCCGGGCCTTTCCCAGCCGGGCCACCAGAGGACCCAGGACCAGAATGGAGGCGCGCATTTTGCGGACCAGATCATACGGGGCTTCGGTCTGACCGAGCCCGTTGGCCTCGATGCGAATGGTGTGGTCCGAATCGATTTCGACCCTGGCCCCAAGATAGACCAACAGTTCCCGAATGCTGGCGATATCATGAAGCCGCGGCACATTCCGGTAGGTATTCATTCCGTCCGTCAACAGCGATGCGGCCAGAATCGGCAGAGCCGCGTTTTTTGCGCCGCTGATTGTAACCTCGCCGGTCAGCCGCTTGCCCCCGTCCACAATTATCTTATCCATGGTCTGCTTTTCTCGCTCCCGGGTTCTTATCCTTTCCCATCCGGAAAAGAACTTCCAACAAAAAAGCGCCTCATCCTCAGTTGCCTGCGGAGAAAGCGCTCTTTGAATTTTTGTATTTCAGGGTATTCTTAATGATGTTCTTCGCCGTGGCTTTCCTCTTTGCCTTGGGCGGTTTCAATCGCGGCTTTAAAAATGCAATAGGTCAGGCCCAGACCGATGATGCCCAGGGCGTACCATAGACCGCCCATGAACAGCATGTGACCCCCATCCCAAATCCATTCAAAAAATCCTGGAAACATAAATTCTCCTCCTAAAATTCGACGGGGTTAGTCAACCGGGTTCAATTCCGGCTCCTGCGGAAAGATGGGCAGGTACCGGTAAGAGAGAGCGATCAGAATAATGCCGTAGGCCACCGGCAGAATGGTGGTGGCGACTTCCTGCCAGCTCGGGTAATACATGGCCCAGAAGTCGAAGGGCATCACCGGCACCGCCATCACCTGAAGCACCATGACCCATCGATTGACGCTGACCCCGATCACACCGAGGATAATGGCCGTCATCCTCAGATACCCGTTTCGCCGGGTCCTGGGAACCACCAGAAGAATCGCCGGAATGATACCGCCGAGGACGATCTCCAGAACCAGAATCCAGATGCCGTACACCGGGTTGTTGGAGTAGAAATCCATCAGGGTATGGCCCATGGCGGGGGCTGTCACCAGCGCCCAATAGAGGGTGTCGGCGATCTTGGCGATGATGTAGGTCAGGATCATCCATCCGGAGATTTTGGCCAGCAGGTCGACGACATTGTCTTTAACCAGCTGTTTCCCGGATGCTTTTTCGAGGATTTTGGTGCACATCAGTGTAAAGGAGGGGCCATAAGCGGCTGCGGACCATGTGAACAGAAAAAATGTCCAGGGCCAGACGAACACCCCTTCCCGATACCCGAAAGGCCGGCCGAAAAGAACCCCGGATACACCGCCCAGAGATCCCTGATGAAAAAAGGAGAGGAAGGCCCCGGTGGCGGCGAAAACGGCCATGATGCCGTGCATATTGTGGGCCAGATGGTGAAAAAAGGGCACCTTGTTCAATTGCCGGTTTTCGAGGATCAGCGGAATGTACTCGATGGTCAGCACCGCAAAATAACAGGAGAGGCAGAAGGCCACCTCGGTGAGCATGGAGTGGACATTGGCATGCCAGAAGATAAACCATCCTCGAAGCGGCTGACCGATGTCGATCGCCAGAATCAACAAGGCCGAACTGTAGCAGATAAAGCCGATCAGCACCGCATAGTTGATGATGTTCTTGAGTTCATCCTTGCCCACAATGTACTTGAGAAAGCCGGTAAAAAAAGCCCCGCCTCCCAGTGCGATCACCGCAAGATCCGCCCAGATCCAGAGGGCGAACCCGTAATAATCGTTCATGTTGGTCTGGTTGAGGCCCTTGATCCAGCAGAGCAGCATGGCATACACGCCCCACAACAGCACTGCGCCGACAACCGCGATTAAGAGGGTGAATTTCCCCAAAGAACACCGTTGAACGCCCTTGGGTATCAATGCAGAATCCATATCCTATATACTCCTCATCCTGTGCAGTTTCTGTTATCCCTTGCCGTTATCAATATCAGACATCTTAGTGCTTTGTCGCGATATGCCCGGGTTCTTCGTGTTTAAGGTAATTGTCTCCGGATTTCCGTACCCATTCCCGGCTCGATACATAGTAGACCTTCGGATTGGTCCCGAGCCGTTCGAGCAGGCGGAAGGCATGTGGGTCCTGCTTCAGTTCATAGACCTTGTGCTTGGGGTTATTGAGGTCGCCGAAGGTGATCGCCCGGGCCGGACAGGCCTGGGTACAGGCGGTCTGGTACTCTTCTTCTTCGACATCGGTTCGACCCTCCACATAGGCCTTGTCTTTGGCCCGCTGATAGCGGTGATAGCAGAAGCTGCATTTTTCCACCACCCCGCGCATCCGGACCGAAACGTCCGGGCTGAGCATCTTTTCCATGCCCTTGGGCCATACCGGGTCCCACCAGTTGAAGTACCGGGCATGATACGGGCAGGCGG
Source organism: Desulfococcaceae bacterium (assembly GCA_046541495.1). Classification (GTDB taxonomy): domain Bacteria; phylum Desulfobacterota; class Desulfobacteria; order Desulfobacterales; family Desulfococcaceae; genus JAABSQ01. The sequence goes on along the minus strand of JBKHDE010000028.1, from coordinate 22,452 downwards.
CCATACAATACCGGCATCCGAAGCAGCGGGTATAGATCTGGCTGACAATGCCGGTCTCGGTGCTGTAATCGGTGACCGTGGCCGGGCAGACCGAGACGCAGGGGGAATGCCCCTCATGCCCCTCGCAATGCATGCAGGGGCGGGGCAGGTAACAGATATCGGTATCGGGGTATTTCTTCTTATTGGAAAGCTTATACACCCGCATCCAGGTAATGCTGAGCAGTTTTTCGGATTCATCCTTCTTGAAGGGAATGTTGTTTTCCGCAGAACAGGCCACCATGCAGGCGCCGCACCCGGTGCACTTGTCGAGGTCAATGACCATTCCGTATCTTTTGGGCTTCGTGTGATCTTCTGCTTTCTTCATCAGAACCTCATGTCGATTATCAATTTATCAGTAGATCGCGATCGGTCGCTTCGAAATTCGGGCCGGCGAAGAGGACCGATGCACCGACCCCTGAATCAGGCAATGGTCAGATTGGCCCGAATACCCCAGGCCGCATTCAGGCCGGAAACCGGGTCCTCCACCGGACCGATGAGTCGGTTGACATTGACCCCTTTGTCGGCCATGAACTCGTCCCCGGATCCGCGGCCCAGCCCTCGGGGCACGGCCACCAGGCCGGGTTGAATCCCGTCGTAGACATGCACCCGCACCTTGGCGCTTCCTTTGGGAGTGCTCAGCACGGCAAGCACCCCTTCCTCGAGCCCGGCCTTACCCGCGGTCTTGGGGTGGACCTCAACAAAGATATCTTTGTCGCGAAGCAGGGTGTCTTCGATGGTCTTCATGACGAAGGGGGCATTTCCCACCGGTCCGGCGGCGATGCGGATGTGATCAAAGGGAATCATCACCAGCGGAAAGGTGATCGGATCGCCTTCGACCTGGATGGGGGATATACCCGCCTCTTCAGTGTCTTTGCCGTAGCGCTCAGGGATGAACACGAAATTCCGGGTGGGGGTTTCAAAGGCTTCATTCCAATCTGGGCCGCTGAAATCGGGGCTGAACCAGCCTTTCTCTTCCATGGTCTTCCAGTGCTGACCCAGGGTTTTTCTGAGGCATTCTTCGTAATTTTTCCAGGGAAAGGAGTCGGCCATGCCGCCGCCCATGGTTTTGGCCAGTTGAATGAGCGTGTCTCCGACATGCCGGGTGTCATATAACGGTGCAACCACGGGCCGGGCCAGACCGATCACCGGAACACTCAACCCTTCGGGAGCGGGCACATCCTGGTATTTTTCCAGATGGCCGTGGTCGGGCAGAATCAAATCCGCCATCAGAGCGGTCTCATCCATATGGGATGCGAAGCTCACGATGCAGGGAATTTTCTCGAATGCGGCCCGAACCGCTGGGGTATCCGGCAGGGTATAACAGGGGTTGGCTCCGTGGACCAAAAGGACCTGAATGGGGGATTCCTCGGCATCATTGATCACCGCCGGCAACCGGTGGGTCAGAGAGGATGCGCCCGGATATGTTTCGGTTCCGGCGCCGTCGACCCGGGGGCTATCGCCGCCCTTTTTGGCGACCTCGTCCAGCTCCGGGTCGGACCAGGCGATATAATCGGGCTTGGGCAAGGCCCATACACCGCCTTTTCGGTTGATGTTGCCCACCAGAGCGTTTAAGGCATGCACCGCCTGAAACTCGAAAACCGCCCCCGGCGTATGTCCGGCGCCTCTGCCGCAGAGCGCGATGGGGCTTTCGGCCTTGGCGAATTCTCTGGCGATCTTTTCGATTTTGGAGGACGGGACACCGGTGACCCGGGATACGTATCGCGGATCATAGCGATCCAGCACCAGATCTTTGAACCCTTTCCGTTTCGTCCCCTCGCCGTCTTCCCAAACCTCGAATCGGGCGGAATACCGGTTGACGAAATCGTAATGGAAGAGGTTTTCCTTGATGATCACATAGGCCAGGCCAAGGGCCAGAATGGCTTCGGTGCCGGGATTGATGGGGATCCACTGCGTGGCCTTGGCCGCCGTGTTGGAGAGCCGGGGTTCGAACTGCACCACCGGCACCCCTTTTTCTTTCCACAGGCTGTTGGCCTGAAACATTCGAGGCACCAATCCCCAGCCCTCGATCAGACCGCTGCCGAAGCTGAGAATATAATCGGCGTTTTCCAGGTCGAAACCGGGGATGGCCTCCTTGCCTTGCATTATTTTGAATATCTGTTCATAGCCGTCCAGATAGGAGGGCATGGTCATGAAATTGGGTGAGCCGTAGGCCTTGGCGAACCGCTTGAACAACTGGGGGACCGTGCCGTATTCCCGCTCTACGACACAGCCCAGGGTCTGGGACTTGCCCTCGGTGCGCAGTTTCTTGAGCTGCTCCGTGACCATGGACATCGCTTCATCCCAGGAGATCGGGGCGAATCTGCCTTCCCCCCGATTGCCGACCCGCTTCAGAGGGGTCTGAATGTGATCGGTGCCGTAGAGTTTTTGGATTCCCGCCAGGCACTGATTGCAGGCCTTTCCGTCGCTTCCGGGGTAGCCTTCCAACCCTTCGATTTTGATGGCCCGATCATCGACTTTTCGCACTTGAATGCCGCAACCGCCCGAACAGAGGGTGCTCACGGAGTGGACGTAATGGACGGCGCCGTCTTTGGGCACCGGGGTCCAGGGCCATGTCTGGGTCCAGATCGAAAGGTCGTCCGTCAGCTTCCACGGCAAAGGTGAAAGAACCGATCCCGCCGCAACACCGAGCCCGAGTGACAAGAAACTTCTTCTGTCTATCTTCATAGAGTTTTCCCCTTACACCGGTTTTTCCTGATCAACATTATTTGTGGCACACGAAACAGGCGCCCTTCTCGGTCTGAACACTGGTCTGGTTGACGCCCATCTGGACGTGGCATTCGGAGCAGTCGTCCATCTTCATCCGGTCCCAGGTGTTCTTTTTGATCCCCGCGATATTATAGCCCCAGATATCCCGGCTGTAGCCGGTGATCCGGTTTTCTTCGTAGGGTTTCAGGCTGGTGGATTGGCCGATGGGGCCGTGGCAGGTTTTGCAGTCCATTCCGCCGGCTTTGACATGGGCGGCATGGGAAAAGAAGACACAATCGGGCTGTTCGGAATAGACCAGCCAGGGAACCTCTCTGCCGGGAATGACATATTCATTAACGAAAATAGCCTCATCCTCGGTGTCCCCCTGAATATCCATGTGGCAATCGACGCATTGGGCGAGCTTGGGGACCCCGGCATAGCTGCCGTCCTCTCGAAAGAAATGGCAGCTTTGGCAGTCTTCGACCATCTCGTTGTGGAGAACATGGTTGAAATCGAACGGCTGCTGCTTTTTGGAATATAAAAGCTTGGGAAAGATGATCCAGCCGACGATCAGGCTCAGAGAAAGCCCGATGATGAAGAACAGGGTGGGAAATCCTCCGCCGTCGGACACCGCTTTAGTCTTCTCCTCTAATGCACTCATGGAAACTCCGTCACGCTGTAGTTAACAATTAGACCAGGACTCCTGACCAGGATTCGGAAAGAAACTGTGGCCCTCTGTACATACTGATCCCGTTTTTGTCAAGTGGAAATCACTGAGCTCCGTAGCTGTGAAGCCCCGGCAGCAGGTTCACGCCGAAGTAGGTGAAGAGCACCGCCATGAACCCGGCAATAGAGATATAGGCTATTTTTCGGCCTCGCCATCCCCGCATCAGACGGGCGTGTAACAGGGTGGCGTAAATGAACCAGGTGATCAGAGACCAGGTTTCCTTGGGGTCCCACCCCCAGTAGCGCCCCCAGGCCGAGTTGGCCCAGACCGCACCTGTGATGATCCCCACCGTGAGAAACAGAAATCCGAACTGGACCATTTTATGGGTCAGGTCGTCCAGTATTTCGGTTCCCGGCACATGGGCCAGCACCGGCCCTTCGGCCGCCATCACCCGCTGTTTCATGATGTACATGATGCTGATGCCGAAGGCGACGGCGAACCCGGCATACCCGAAGAAACAGGTGATGACGTGGGCGATCAGCCAATTGCTCTGGAGGGCCGGAATCAGGGGCTGGATCCGGTCGCTGATGTTCGGGGACAGGGAGGCGTAGGCCATGGCCAGAAACGCCAGCGGCACCACAAAGGCGCCGATGGTCCGGTTTCGATACCGGTACTCGATGTACAGGTAGAGGGCCACGATGCACCAGGCGAAAAAGACCAGGGACTCATACAGGTTGGACAGCGGGGCGTGGCCGTAGCCGAGCTTGTAGGTTTCGACCCACCGCAGCAGAATTCCGAGGATATTCCCGACGACCCCGATGACGGCGGTCCAGGTGGCGACCTTGCCGGGAAAGGGTTTTTCAAAGATCCAGGCGGTGATGTACAACACCGCGGAAAGACCGTAGATGAAAGTGACAATGGATAAAAGTTGGGAACTGCTCACAGTATACCTCGTTCGGCATCCTCTCGGACAGGGATGGTTATTGATTCACTCAAAGCCGAGTCATTCCGAATCTCGAGTCAAAGAAACCCGAAGCCCCTCGGCTGTTTCGGTAAAATCCGGTTTCGAAACTTTTTCTTTTTCCAGATCCAGGACCACCCGGATGAATTCCGGATGTTCCCCCACCCGCACCCGCTTGACCAGATCATGATCCATCTCGATGACCGAACGGGTTTTCTGTTCCCACTTTCCGGGGATATCGATCACCAGCTTGGGCGGGGATTTCAAGAAAAAAGAGCGGTAGTCGGTAATGCCTCCGTCGGCCTTGATCAGGGCTTCGAATCGATCCCCTGCGGGCTTCGGCACGATCTCCGATAAACGACGGAATCGGGTGTCCGGTTTTCGGGCCGTTTTCACCGCCCGTTTGACCGGTTTGGGTTCATCGGCCGGTTTGCGGCGGATGTCTTCCGGACCCTTTGTCTTTTCGACAGCGATTTCCGATCGAGCTTCTGTTGATTCCGCTTCGGCTTTCGGCTGTGCTTGAGCGGATTGCGGTTCGGGTTCAGAGGGTTGCCCGGGCTGGGTCGGTTCGGCCGCGGGGGGTTCCGGTTCGGTTGCACTCGCTTCGGGCGCCTTCTGTCGGTTTTCCCTCTCAGGGGACGCGACCTTCAGGTTCGATTCCTCGATCCTATCGGTTTCAGGGGTATCGGTTTCAGGCGGCACAGTCTCGGTGGAGGTGATGACCGGAATGGCGGAAATCGCCTCCCGCGCGGTCTCGGACGGTTCGGTTTCAGACGAAACGGGGGATTCGGTTCCAATGCCCGGTGCTTCCTCAACCGAGCGAATCTGTTCACCAGCGGTTTTTGAACGCCCATCGGCGGCGGATTCGAATGCGGTTCTTCGAGTTTCTTCATGCATACGGGTCCTCTCCGCCGACCGGCTCCCCTCCTCTCCGGCGGAAGTCTCGGGCCGTTTCGCCAAATAGGACGACCCGGTGCGGTCTTCGTCTTCGATCGGAAGCTCCTGCCGGGTGAGGGCCGATCCTCTGCCGACCTCCGCCGAAGAATCGGACGCCTGCCTTTCGGCCGTCCCGGTGACCACCGCCTTCGGGCCCGGCTTCAAGCCCGGCTTGTCCTCATTTCCGGCCGTCAACGGCCAGATCAGCAGGACCAGCAACACCACCGCCGAGGCGCCGGCCGCCACTTTGGAGGTCAGGGTCTGAAACGGAATTTCAAAGACCCAGAACCGGCTCCAGCATTCCTTACACCGGTACGGGGTGCGGGGGTAGATATATCGATACATTTTCTCCATACCTCGTCTGTAGGAATGGGTAATGTGATCGCTTCCACAATTGGGGCACTCCATGGCTGACTCTCCGGACGAATCCGCTCTCTGGAATCGTGTCAATTTAGGTGATGTCTATCAAAACATCAACCGATTTCTCCGGCTCTGGGCGGGATCGGCCCCGCCGGACCCACCCCGTGGAGTATTCGAGAGAGACGGCGTACCTGCTTTTCCATGCCGATCGTGTTTTTGTTGGTGTTGCCGGAGACGATGACCCGGCTCCGCTGTTTTCCCTTTTCCACCACCTCGATGCAGATCCGCTGGTGGGACATGAAAAAGGTGACGAAGCAGCCGAGAATCATAAACACGAATCCGACATAGACCACCGGCACCCCCGGATCACGGGTGACCTGAAGACCGGTGTAATGGCGCTGGGGAAAGCCGTGGACGGTGATGACGAAACGGCGCCCTTCCTTCATCTGGGTCATCATTCGGTCGAAATTGGGAAATCGCAGGGGCAGGACCAGTTCGACCGGTTCTCCTTCCGAGGGTGTAATGGCGCCCACCAGAGTGGGGCCGATATCCCGCTGGCCCATAAATACATAGGATGGCTGAAAATTTTTGAGCACGATTTCCCCCCGGCCTTCCGGAAGCGGAGCGGGCCGGTTCATCTGAAGTTTTTGGGTATAGACCATTCCGCTCTCCAGACTGGTAAAGGAGAGTTCGACCCCCGCCTCCTGAAGGGTCCGGACATCGGGCGGCACCTGTCCGTAACTGGACTGAAAAATATTGATGCCCCGGTACCGAAGGGGATCATTGACCACGATGTCTTTTTCTACCACCGGCCGGCCGGCTTCCAGAATCACCAGGCTGGATCGAAACTCTTTGGGCGCGCCGGTCCGGTAGAAGCTGACATCAAAATCCTCGCACCGGATCTCGAAATCGAGGGCACGGGTCTGGTTGCTGTTTCGAATTTGAATCACCTGCGCCGACTCTCCTTCGGGAATATTGACAAAACCTTCAAAGCCGAACAGAGAGCCGATCAGGCCGCCGATCAGAAGCAGCACCACGCTGAGATGGACGATATAGACCCCCAGCCGCGTGAGCCGGCCCTTTTCCGCATAGATGAAATACCCGGTTTCCGAGGGTTCGGTTCTGCTGTACCGAAACGCCTTGCCGATCACCGTCTCATAGGTGGATCGGAGCTGATCCGCCGACCGATCGATGGTGAAATCCTCCTTCAGGGATTCTTTCCGGAACATGCCCGGCCGAAAGGGCGGGGATTTGACGAAGATGGTTTTCCATAGGGACGCCAGACGATCGATGGAGCAGGCCACGATATTGGCGGTCAAAAGGAGGAGGAGCAGCTGGAACCACCAGGAATAGTACATATCGAAAATGTCCAGCACATAGAAAACCCGGTACCAGAATTCACCGAACGCCTGAATATAGGCCTCCCGACTCTCGTTTTGAGGAATCAGGGTGCCGATGATGGAGGTGGCGGCCAAGGTGAACAGCAGGACCACCGTGAGTCGCAGGGAGATGAAAAACTCCCAGATCATATCTATAAAACCAATAGAAGATTTCTCTTCTTTTTTCATCCAAATATCCTTTCTGGGAAAAATTGAATCTGAATCTATATCACAGGGCAAGCTGATGAATCAACAGAAAGGACATAAATAAAAAAAGACCTCTTGACAATAGAGAAAACTTGGGCAAATTTATACCCTCTTTTTTCAGGCCCTGCTGAAAATCGGGCCCCTTGTATTTATCAATCATCCTATAAATTAAATTGGTTATACCAGATAAGGAGCGAATTCACCGATGATTGAGGTTCAGCATCTCACGAAATTTTTCGGTTCCAAACGGGCGGTGGACGACATCTCCTTTACCCTGGAAAAGGGGGAGATTCTTGGTTTTCTGGGGCCCAACGGCGCCGGAAAGTCGACCACCATGCGGATGATCACCGGATTCATGCCGCCCTCCGGCGGAACCGCCGTGATCGGAGGGCATGATATTCGTCGGGATTCCCTCGAGGCCCGGAAAAAGCTCGGGTATCTGCCGGAAAACGCCCCGGTCTACCCGGACATGAGCGTCTTCGACTACCTCGATTTCTGCGCCGAGATCCGGGGGTTTACCGGCGCCGACCGCAAAAAGCGGGTCGGGGACACCATCGATAAATGCTTTCTGGGCGGGGTTCGCCACCAGACCATCGGCACCCTGTCCAAGGGGTACAAACAGCGGGTCTGCTTTGCCCAGTCCATTCTCCATGATCCCGAATATTTGATCATGGACGAACCCACCGACGGCCTCGACCCCAACCAGAAACATGAGGTCCGGCTCATGATCCGCGAAATGAGCGCGGAAAAGGCGATCATTCTCTCGACCCACATTCTGGACGAGGTGGATGCGGTCTGCACCCGGGCCATCATCATCGCCGACGGCCGAATTCAGGCGGACGACACCCCGGAGGGGCTTCGCACCCGGTCTCCGTATCACGGCGCCGTATCCCTCACATTCGGCCCCACCGACTCCGGAAAGCTGATGTCCACCCTGCGATCGGTGGAAGGGGTTAAAAACACCATCCTGATCGATGAGTCGAGATCGGAGGTGTCGGTGCGGGTACTGCCCCAAACCCGGGAAACCCTGATCGCCGACCGAATCATGGCCGCCCTTTCCCGGGACCGATACGACCTCAAATCGATGTATGTGGAACAGGGGCGCCTGGACGAGGTTTTTCGCAACATCACCATGTGATTCTGCCGACCCTCCACTGAATTATGTTGAACCATCCATCAGGTGAGCTATGAGAACCAAAGAATTTACCAATACCGTCACCGCCATCTTCAAAAGGGAGATTCTGGGATATTTCAGATCTCCCGTGGCCTATGTCTTTATCGCCATCTTTCTGCTTCTGCTGGGATTTTTCACTTTTTATATCAGCCATTTTTTCGAAATGGGCCAGGCCGACCTTCGGGCCTTTTTCGAATGGCACCCCTGGATTTACATGTTTCTGGTGCCGGCCGTGGCCATGCGGCTCTGGGCCGAAGAGCGGCGGATGGGCACCATTGAGCTGATCCTCACTTACCCGATCACGGTGGGGGAAGCGATTCTGGGAAAATTTCTGGCGGCCTGGATCTTCATCGGCATCGCCTTGAGCCTGACCTTTCCCATGGTCATCACGGTAAACTACCTGGGGGACCCGGACCCGGGCGCCATATTCTGCGGATATGTGGGCAGTTTTCTGCTGGCCGGGGCCTTTCTGAGCGTGGGCTCCATGACCTCCGCCATGACCCGTAGTCAGGTCATCAGCTTCATTCTGGCGGTGGTGATCTGTCTTTTCTTTATTCTCGCCGGGTATCCGCCGATCACCGAAATCTTCTCGGGGTGGGCCCCCGGCTGGCTGATCGAGGTCGTCGCCAACCTCAGCTTTCTGTCCCATTTTCAGTCCCTGCAGCGCGGGGTGATCGATCTTCGGGACTTGATCTACTATCTGTCGGTGATCTTCTTCATGCTGTTCGCCAACAGCATCATCATTCAGAATCGAAGCACCTAAATTCGGAGGCCTTTACCGATGTCCGATACAACTTCCACATCCAAATTCAACAGCAAATCGCTTTTTTCGGCGGGCGGACTGATCCTGGTGCTGGTCATCCTGGTCTTGATCAACGTGATCTTTTCACAGGTGAACCTGCGGTGGGATCTGACCGAGGACAATCTCTATTCCCTGTCCTCAGGAAGTCACAAGATCATTTCCGATCTCGACCGGGAGGTGGTGATCAAGTATTTCTACTCCCAGGGGGTGGAAAACATGCCGGTCCATATTCAAAACTATGCCAAACGGGTGGCCGACTTTCTCGCCGAATACGAAAACGCCGGAGAGGGCAAGATCACTGTGGAAACCTACAATCCCGAGCCCGATTCGGTGGAGGAGGAATGGGCCGTGCGCTACGGCATCGAAGGGGCCGACCTGCCCACCGGGGACCGGGTCTATTTCGGCCTGGTGGCCCTTTCCGCCGACCAGGAAGAGGCCATTCCCATGCTCGACCCGGCCCGGGAACAGCAGCTGGAATACGATCTGACCCGGCTGATCGCCCGGGTCCAGTCCCCGAACAAGCCGCAAATCGGCATCATCAGCTCCCTGCCGGTCTTCGGCGGCCCCGCTTTTAATATGGGCCGACCCGCCCAGGGTTCGGACCCGTGGCTGTTCATTCAGGAACTTCGCAAAACCTACGGGGTGGAAGAGATCGATGCCGCGGCCGAATCCATTCCGGAGGGAACCGATCTGCTGCTTCTGATCCATCCCAAGAACCTGAGCGAAGGGCTTCAATACGCCGTCGACCAGTATGTGCTGTCCGGCGGAAATCTGATCGTCTTTGCCGATCCCTTTGCCGTTTCCGACAGCGCCCAACAGGGCGGTCCTCAGCCTTCCGGCTCTCTGGACCGGCTTTTCGCCGCCTGGGGGGTGGATATGGACATGGGCAGGGTGCTGCTCGATTTCGATTATATGTCCCAGCTTCGCACCCAGGACAACCAGATCGAGGACAACCCGCTCTGGATCTCCCTTCAGGAAAGCGCGTTCAACGACCAGGCCATTATCACGGCCCAACTGGAATCGATGCTCATGCCGATGGCCGGCGCCGTTCAAAAAGCCGCCGACAGCACCTATGAATACGAACCGGTGGTGCAATCCAGCGCCAACTCCGCCCTCACCGACACCTTTCGGGTGCGGTTCGGGGTTGAGCAGATACGGCGGGATTTTTCCCCGACGCCGGAGACCTATGATCTGGCGGTCAAGGTCAGCGGCACCTTTAAATCCGCCTTTCCCGACGGAAAACCCGAGGCGGAAAGCGAAGGTGAAGAGACGGTGAAATCGACCGCATCGGAAAACCCGGATGAGGCCGGCCATCTGTCCGAAGGGAAACAGCAGGCCACCCTCCTGCTGGTCGGGGACGCAGACCTTCTCTTCGACAATTTTTATGTCAACCGCCAGAACTTTTTGGGATTCAACATCTCCAGAATGTTCAACGACAACCTCAATTTTCTGCTGAACAGCAGCGAAATGCTCACCGGAAGCGAGGCATTGATCAGTCTTCGGACCCGCGGCAAATTCGAACGGCCCTTCACCCGAGTGGAGGAGCTGGAAAAGATCGCCCAGGCCCGGTGGATGGAGCGGGAGCAGGAACTGGTCCGGCAGGCGGAGGAGACCAACCGCATGCTGAGACAGCTCGAACAGCAGAAGGACGCCTCCCAGGAGCTGATCCTGAGCCCGGAACAGGAGGCCGAGGTTCAGAAATTCCAGGAAGAACGGCGCCGCATCAACCGAGAGCTGAAGGTGGTCCGCCGAAACCTTCGGTCGGACATCGAATCCCTGGGCAACACCATAAAATTTTTGAACATTTTTCTGATGGTGTTGGTGGTCGCTCTGGCCGGGCTCGGCTACGGCCTGTATCGGCGAAACAAGAGCACCCGATCCTGATCGGACTGCATCAAAAGAGGATAATACGGATATGAAATCAAAAACCTTTATTCTGCTGCTGGCCCTGTGTCTGGTTCTCGCCGTTGCGGCCTATTTCGTCATCCATCCCGATCCAACTCCCGAGAACCCGGAAAGAACCGGGGAAGCCCTTCTGTCGGAGCTTCCTCTGGGTGAGGTCGCTCAAATCACCGTCACCGGACCGAAGGCGTCGGTCACCCTGAAAAAAGGAGAAACGGCCTGGACGGTGGAAAACCGGTACGGCTTTCCGGCCGATTTTTCCAAACTCACCGATCTGGCCGACAAGCTTCAGGGGATGAAAATCGGGCGCTCCTTTGCCGCCGACGAAGACACCCTGAACCGGCTCGCCCTGCGGCCGCCGACTGCGGAGAACGTTCCGGCGGATCAACAGGCCACCCGAATCGTCCTGGCGAATGCATCGGAAAAACCCCTGGCCGAGGTCTTGGTGGGCAAGCCCCGGGAAGCCGCGGCCGGTTCCGGGGGCCACTACGTGAAACCGGCGGACGCAGAGACCGTCTACCTGGTGGACAAGGATTTCAAAATCCTGGATACCGATCCTTCCGCCTGGCTGCGAAAGGAAATCCTGGATGTACCGCCCGGAGACGTGGCCCGGGTGCGGGCCCTGACTCCGCAAGGAGAGGTCCTGTACACCCTGAAGCGGCCGGAAGAAGGGGCTTCCCCCGAATTCGTGAATCCCCCCGAAGGAAAGCAGGTGATCCCCTCCAAAGTGAACAGCGCCTTCGGCGTTTTGAGCGGGTTTCGCATCGAGGATGTGGCCGATCCCGCGGTTGCTTCCGATAAGACCGGCTTGGATCAGGCCCCGACCCTGGAATACCGGCTCTTTGACGGCGCCGTGTATCGCCTGATCCCCGGAAATGAGGCCGAAGGATCCGAAAACAATTTTTATTTCAAGGCGGAAGCGACCTATCAAGCCCCCTCGGAAATCTCGGCACCGGCTGAAAAAATTACGGGGGAGACCCCCGAAAGCGAATCCTCAACCGAGACCGATCCGCCGGCGGCGGAAACGGCCGAGGAACCCGCTGCTGAAGGGAATACTTCGGTGACGACCGATACATCCGCGGAAGAAAATCCGCAGGAAAAAGCAAACCCCATAGAACCGGCGGACGACGACGCCCTGAATTCTCAGGCAGAACCCGCCGACGCATCGGCCGAGAAGACGGATGGAGAGGACGACTCGAATCTCGATCCGGATCAGCGCAGGGCCGAAGTGGAAAAGCTGAACCAAGAACTGAGCGCCTGGACCTACATCGTCCCCGGATGGAAAATAGACCGGTTCGTCACCGATCCGGAGGCGTTCTTCGAACAGCCCGAGCCCCCCGCCGACACCGATTAGCCGGCCATGATCATCGTTTCGGCCTGAGTGAAGGCCGAAACGGTGATCAACGCCGATCAGCCCTTTTCGGACCCGTTTTTCATTCAAGACATGAAAAACGGGTCCACATCGATCACCACCCGAACCCGTCCATTATTGAACAGGGCCGGGTTCTCGGCCGACACCCGCCTGACAAACCGATGCAGCGGTTTGACCCGAATCCCCTTCAGCAGCAGCTGCCACCGAAACCGATCGGCGATGCGGCCGATGGAGGCCTCGATCGGTCCCAGCACCTCCACCGTATTTTTAAATTCCCCTTCCCGAATTCGACGGCAGAGCGCACCAATGGCCAGGGCGGTTTCCCGAGTCTTGTCCGGATCTTTTCCGGAAATCCGCATCTGAATCAACCGGGAAAAGGGCGGATACCCCAGGGCCCGTCGAAACCCGATTTCCGTTTTATAAAAGGTTTTGAAATCCTGGCTTCGGGCCGCCACAATGCTGAAGTGGTCCGGGGCATAGGTCTGGAGCACCACCCGGCCGGGCACATCCCCCCGCCCGGCCCGGCCCGCCACCTGGGCCAGAAGCTGAAACGTCCGCTCCCCGGCCCGGAAATCGGGAAAGCTCAGGGAAAGGTCGGCGCAGATGATCCCCACCAGGGTGATATCCGGAAAATCATGCCCTTTGGCCACCATCTGGGTCCCCACCAGCACGTCGATGGCCCGGTTTTGCAGCCCCCGAAGGATTTTCAGCACCGATCCCTTGCGGGTGGTGGTGTCCCGGTCCATTCGGGCCACCCGGGCGTCCGGAAACAGCGCATTGACGGCGCCCTCCACCTTTTCGGTGCCGATCCCGAGAAGCTTGATTCGGGCCGAGCCGCAGACGGTGCATCCGGTGGCCGCGGCTCGGGTGAAACCGCAGTAGTGGCACCGGTAGGCATCGGGGGTGCGATGAAAGGTCAGGGTGATGTCGCAATGATTGCACCGAATCGATTCTCCGCAGGCCGCGCAGACCGGAAAACTGGCGAATCCCCGGCGATTGAGAAAGATCAGCACCTGCTCCCCCCGGCCGAGGACCTGCCGCATGGCCGCCTCCAGGGTGGGCGTGATAAAGCGCCGGGCCCCGGTCTCCCGGTTTTTTCGAAGGTCCACCAGGGTGATCTCCGGCAGGGGCCGCTTTTCCACCCGGCGGCTCAGGGTCAGCTCGGTAAATTTTTGGGACCGGACATTATAATAGGACTGAATCGACGGGGTGGCCGACCCCAGCAGGACCGCGGCCCCGCTCAACTTGGCCCGGACCACCGCCAGATCCCGGCCGTTGTAAAGCAGATCCGAACCCTGCTTGTAGGAGGTGTCGTGCTCTTCATCCACGATGATCATGCCGAAGGCCGGCAAGGGGGCGAACACCGCCGATCGGGCCCCGATCACCACCGGGGCCTCCCCCTGAAGAATCCGCACCCATTGGTCGTACCGCTCTCCGTCGGATAATCCGCTGTGGAGCACCGCCACCCGCTCCCCGAACCGGGCCCGGAACCGCCGCTCCATTTGAGAAATCAGGGCGATCTCCGGAACCAGCACCAGGACCGGAAGCCCCTGTTCGAGCACCGCGTGGGCCGCCTGAAGGTAGACCTCGGTCTTTCCGCTGCCGGTCACCCCGGCCAGAAGATAGGCTCGGAACCCCCGGCCCAGGGATTCAAGAAGGGTCGATACCACCTGCTCCTGCTCGCCGGTCAGGCGCCGGGGGGTGTCGGGTGCGATGGCCTCGCCGAAGGGGTCCCGGTAGACCGGTTTTTCCGATAGGACCACCTGCCCGGCGTCGGCCATGGGACGGACCAGGTTGGCCGCCGTGGGAACATGTTTTTTCAGTTCGGGAATCGACATTTCCCCGTAATCGGTCAGGGCCCGCAGAATCTTTTGCCGCGGCTCGGACAGCCCCTCGACCGGAACGGTTTCCTCGGGCGGACAGACAAACCGCTCGAGCTTGGTTCGGGTGATGCCGCCCCGAAGCTCTCTGCGGCGAACCACCCATCCTCTGTCTTCCAGAACCGGAATCACCGCCGCCGGCAGGTTCTTCTTTAAACCGCCGGGAAGATCCTTTATTCGGCAGGGGCCGTTTTCCAGCAAATGGCGCAGCAGATCGATTTCCGGCGGCGGAGGTAAATTTACCGAAAGCGCCTGTTTTCCCGCTTCCGTCACGGAGAGGACCACCCAGTCGTAGACGTTGAGCCCTCCGGGCAGTGCGCATTTGATCACCTCTCCGATGGGATGCATGTAATAATCGGCGATCCATCGAAAAAAAGGAATCATTTCAGGGGGAAACAGCGGCACCTCGTCGAGCACGTCCAGAATGCGCTTGATTCGATACCGGCCGTCCGGGTTTCCCGGACCCAGAACATAACCGGTCACCCGGCGGCGGCCCAAAGGCGCCAGCACCCGCTTGCCGATGGTGGCGTAAGCGGATAGGGAGGCCGGAACCGCATAGGTCAGGGTACGTTCCACCGGCAGGGCCACCGCCACCTCGATATGGGACAAAGATTCAGTCACGGCGGATCAACTGTGAACCGGCGGGCATGCGGATTCTTTTTGCTTGACACATCAACCGCCTTTTTCTACTTTGCATCCACCGGTATCCGGTGTCGCTTTACCATCAGGGACAGGGGGTTGGTCGACCAGTCTCGATAAAACCCGAGTTCGATAAAATCAGGTCGATAAAATCAGGCTCAATAAAACGTCGACTATAAATCGAACGGAACCCGCATTCAACCCCTAATCCTCACCCCCGAATCGATCCTACCGGGCGGTGGAAGCGTACACTGCATTTACAGGTCGAATTTACCGGAGTTTTCGGTGGAACGGGGCATGGTCTCGCCTTTCCCTTGACCATGCACGCGGACCACCCCAATCCTTACCCGGAATACTGGTTTTGAAAGGAGGCACACCATGCATTACCGTCTCAGATATGCCGTCACCGTTGGGATCTTGGTATCCGTCCTCTTCCTTCTCCCGGCAACATCCGCCCGGGCTCAGGACCCCTTTGAGGAGCACAAGGAAACCACCGCCGGATTCATGATCCTCGACCTGTTATTGGTCCGTCCGGCCAGTTTGGGGGCGACCGTCATCGGGTCCGCCGTCTGGTTGGTGGCCCTGCCCTTTACCGCACCGGCCGGTGAGACCGGCTATTCTCTGGAGAAACTGATCAAGGAGCCCGCCAAATATACCTTTACCCGATCCCTCGGCTTTTTTTAATTCCATCGATCTTGCTCATTTCCCTTCACCAGCCGTCACGCTAAGGAGGCACCGTGTCCGTCATCGTCGCCGATCATCCGCTCATCAAGCACAAACTGGGGCTCATGCGAAAAAACGACATCTCGACCAAGGATTTTCGGGATCTCTCATCCGAAGTGGCCCGGCTGCTGACCTATGAAGCCACCAAAGACCTGGAAACCGAAACCACCACCATTACGGGATGGGCCGGGCCGGTCGAGGTTCAGTCCATCAAGGGAAAAAAGATCACCGTGGTGCCCATCCTTCGGGCCGGACTCGGGATGATGGACGGGGTGATCGACATGATCCCATCGGCCCGGGTCAGTGTGGTCGGGCTGTATCGAAACGAGGAGACCCTGGAGCCGGTGCGCTATTTCGTAAAGCTGACCAGTCAGATGGAGGAGCGGATCGCCCTGATTCTGGACCCGATGCTGGCCACCGGCGGCACCCTGATGGCCACCATCGATCTGATCAAGGAGTCGGGCTGCAAACAGATCAAGGGAATCTTTCTGGTAGCAGCCCCCGAGGGGCTCAAACGGCTTGAAGAGACCCATCCGGATGTGGATGTCTATGTGGCGGCGGTGGATGAAAAGCTCAACGACATCGGCTATATTCTACCCGGGCTCGGCGACGCCGGAGATAAAATCTTCGGAACCAAATAAGGGGAGTTTCATGTCCCATCGCATCTCCTCCCCCGACTATCATTTTTCGATCAGAGACAGCCTGATCGGCGCTCAAATGCTGTTCGTGGCCTTCGGCGCGCTGGTTCTGGTGCCGCTGCTCACCGGGCTGGACCCCAATGTGGCCTTGTTCACCGCCGGAGCCGGCACCCTGGTTTTCCAAACCATCACCAAACGAATGGTGCCGGTTTTCCTGGCCTCGTCTTTCGCCTTCATTGCACCGATCATTTACGGAGTGCAGACCTGGGGAATCCCCTCCACCCTCTGCGGGCTGGCCGCGGCCGGCTTTTTTTACGTCGTTTTGAGCCTTTTGATCCGATGGCGGGGGACCGAGATCGTCATTCGCCTGCTGCCGCCGGTGGTCACCGGGCCGGTCATCATGGTGATCGGTCTGATTCTGGCCCCGGTGGCCGTGAACATGGCCATGGGCAAAACCGGGGACGGATCGGCGGTCCTGGTTCCGGAGATTTTGGCATTAACGATTTCACTGATCTCACTGGCGGCCACCATCCTGGCCTCTCTGCTGGGAAAAGGAATGATTCGGCTGATCCCCATTTTTTGCGGTGTTATTGTAGGATATCTCCTTTCACTGCCATTCGGACTGGTCGATTTTCAGCCGGTCGTGGACGCGCCCTGGATTGCACTTCCCAATTTCGTCTTTCCCGAATGGAACCTTCAGGCGGTGATATTTATCGTGCCGGTGGCCATTGCGCCGGCCATCGAGCACTTCGGGGACGTTCTGGCCATCAGTTCGGTCACCGGCCGCAATTATCTGGATGATCCCGGTATCCACCGCACCATGATGGGCGACGGCATCGCCACCTCCCTGGCCTCATTTCTGGGCGGGCCGCCGAACACCACCTATTCCGAGGTGACCGGGGCCGTGGCCCTGATCAAAAGCTTCAACCCGGCGATCATGACCTGGGCGGCGATATTTGCGGTGGCCCTGGCCTTTATCGGCAAGATGGGAGCCCTGCTTCAGACCATCCCCACACCGGTGATGGGAGGGATCATGCTGCTTCTCTTCGGCGCGATCATGGTGGTGGGGCTCAACAGCCTGGTCAAGGCCGGGGAGGACCTGATGGCGCCGCGCAACATGTGCATCGTCTCCCTGATTCTGGTCTTCGGGATCGGCGGCATGGCCTTTTCCGCGGGGGATTTCATGCTCGAGGGGATCGGTCTGGCGGGCATTCTCGGGGTGTTTCTGAACCTGGTGCTTCCTCGAAAATCCGAATCGGCGGCATCCTCATAAATCACGAGCCGGGATTATAACCGACAGGGAACCTGATGACGGAAAAGAAAAAGACCGAGACCCCCAAGAAAGGCGACGGCAAACGGCGATTCACCCGGGTCCCCTTTCACGTCCGGACCCGCATCGATATCGAAGACCGAAGCCATACCGTGGACCGGATCTTCAATCTCAGCGTGGGGGGCTGCCTGTTGCCCCTGCCGATTCAACCGAAAAAGGGCACTCCGTGCCGGTTGGAGATTCAGTTGGGCGACAACCGGACCGATATCTCCGTGCAGGTGGAAGGAGAGGTCATCCGGTCCGGGGAAGGAACGGTGGCCGTCAAATTCATCCGCATCGATCCGGACAGCCTGTTTCACCTTCAGAACATTATCCTCTACAACGCGCCGAATCCTGAAGAGGTGGAAAAGGAGATCGATCAACATCCGGGGATTTTTTAATTTCGATTCGCCTCAGCTTTTTTTCAATAAACCGCTGCAATCTCCTCGGCAATCCGCCGGGCCGCCTTCCGGGGATCGGCCGCATCCCGAATCGGCCGTCCGATCACCAGGTAGTCGGCGCCGTTTTGAATCGCCCGGGCCGGGGTGGTGATTCGGGCCTGATCGTCTGAGGAAGTTCCTTCCCAGGCCGGGCGAATGCCCGGGGTCACCGCCAGAAAATCCCGGCCGAAGGCCGACTTGATGACCGCGGCTTCCCGCCCGGCGCATATCACCCCGGCACATCCCGCCTCATGGGCCATGGCCGCGCGCTTGAGGACCAGCTTGCCCATATCTTCGGCCAATTCCCTTTGGAAACCGGCGGCATGAATATCTTCGGTTGAAACACTGGTCAGGACCGTCACCCCCAGGACCCCCACCTTTCCGGCGCCCGCTTCCACCGCCGCCGCGAGCATTTTCGGGCTTTCGCCGCAATGGACCGTGACATATGCGACCCCTAAATCCGCCACCCGTTTCATGGCCCTTCCCACGGTGGCCGGAATATCATGGAGTTTCAAATCCAGAAAGACCCGGGTATCGCCCGCATCCCGAATCAGACGAACCATCTTCGGTCCGGCCTGAATAAACAGCTCCAGCCCCACCTTGAACATGCCGATCTCCCCCGACAGCAGCTGGATATATTTTTCGGCATCCGCCGCTGACGGAACATCCAGCGGAAAAACGATCGCATCCTTGGCCTGCTTCATTCCATTCCATCCTCTGATTGGGTTTCCTTTGAATTCGGGTCTTTCTCTATCTTGATAATCACCAGCGTAATATCATCTTCCTGAGGCATGTCGCCTCGAAATGCCGCCACCCGCTCGGTAATCGCATCCGCGATATCGTCGGCCTTCCGATCGGCATGTTCCCGCATCACCGCCTGCAAGCGGTCTTTGGTGAACATTTCATCATGGGAATTTTGGGTCTCCCAAATCCCGTCGGTGCCGATCAGCAGAATCTGCCCCTCGGAGACATCCTTCAGAACATTTTCGGAATATTCATAGGAAGGGTCGACCCCCAGGGCCATTCCGTCACCGATCAGTTCCTTGAACTCATCCGCAGCCGGATCATACAGCAGGGCCGGGTCATGTCCGGCCCGGACCCATCGGATCTCCCCCGCATCGGGCGACATCTCCAGATAGAACAGGGTCAGAAAATGGCCGGTTTCACCGGTATCCCGGCACACCAGGCTATTGACATCGGAGATAATGCGGCCGATGGAGCCCGCCTGCTCCACCCGGCAGCGCAAAAAAGACCGGGCGGTGCCCATCAACAGGGCGGCTGAAATGCCGTGGCCGGAGACATCCCCCACCACGATCCCGTAGGATCGCTTAAGCCCGCGATCCAGGGGGATAAAATCGAAGAAATCCCCGCCGGTCTCGTCGCAATAAATGCTGCGGGCCGCGATATCGGTCCCGGGAATGGGGGGCGGGGTTTCCGGAAGGAGATTCTGCTGAAGGTGCATGGCCACATCCAAGGCGTGCTTCATTTGAATCCGCTCCTCCAGGCCCGATATCATGCGATTGAACACCTCCCCCAGTTCACCGATTTCATCCCGGGAACGGATATGAACCCGAGCCGAGAAATCCCCCTTCGCCAAGCGATGGGAGGCTTCATCCAGCTTTCGAATATTCTGGGTCAGATATCGGGACAAAAACAGGGCGAGCGCCACGACCACCAGAATAATCCCTACCAGCATCACCCCGGTCACCCGAATCCGCTCCTGAAATCCTTCGCGAACATATCTTCCCATGGCGTCGGCCTCGGCGAGGATATCCGCCTTTGGCACCAGAAGCAGCAGAGCGGTCCCGTTTGCGGCGATCTTCCCGTAGGCGGCCAGGGCTTCGCGGCCCTGGTACAGGATCTCGCGAACGCCGCTCTTATTCATTTCCAGGTCGGTCAGGATGGGCCGAAGTTTTTCCTCCGGCATCGATTTCAGCCAAAGCGGGGCTTCCATATGCCGCCATCCTGGGCGGCCGCGGTCTCCATGCGCCTCCTCCTCGTCGGCAATAATTCGGATGGCGGTGCGATTCGAATCCGACACCGTTTCCGGCCGAACCAGCAGACAGGTGCTGTTGTCGGACAGGTTTCGCATCTGTTCATTTGCCCGCAGGACCACATTGACCGGAAACATGATGGCGGTCACGCCGATGATTTCCCCCTCGGGATCATGGATGGGCATGGCGGCCACGAAACAGATCTTTCGAGTCAGAGGATCGATCACCGGGGTCCCCCAGACCAGTCGATCCAGGGATTGCGCCTCCCGGTACCATTCCGTTTCGAGCAAATTGTGAAGGGGCATGTATTCCACCGAGGGATAGACGGCCTGAACCCCGTTTTCAAAGGCGGTGAGCTGCCACATGATCAGATCCGGATGGGCCTGCTTCAAAAACAGATACACCGGGGTCATGGAGGAAATCCGCTGGACCGTCTCTTCGACCGGGGTCGGGGATTCATCCGCCGGGGTTCCGGGGGCTTTGACGGTCTGATCGGAATGGGACACCGTCAGCGACACGCATTTGCTGTTTTCCACCCGTCTGCAGTAGGATTCAAACAGCGTATCTTCGGATTCAAAGGCGGTATCGGAGGAGGCATGGCTTCGAAAAAAAACCCCGCCCAGGTGGGTTTTGATCGGACCGGTGATCCGTTTTTCCAATTCCGAAGCCTGCACATGAAGCGCCATTTCAATGATTTCCTTTTCGCGCCTGACGCCTCGGACATGGTTTTCCACCAGACGTTCCAGGTCCGTATTCGCCTGCTCGATCAGGGTGTTTCGAGTCCTCGCGGCCAGTTCATCCCCGAGATCTTCAATCACGCGCTGCCCGTATCCCCGCATCACCAGCATGGGCAGCACGGAAATGGTCAGCATCAAAATCAGCATTTTCCAGCGGATGCGCATGGCGCCCCTTTCTATTCTCTCAAATCAAGAAATCTGCACGACGTCTGTCTTGACGACTCCGTTCATACCATCAGACAGGCGCCGGCACAATCCCGCGGCGTTATTGCAAACCGATAATGCCGCGCTTACCCAATTCTCGAATAAACGCGGTGACCGACACCTCGGCTTCTTTGGCTTGAAGCTGATAATCGGCGGCGAATTCACGAACGATCTGTTTGACGCTGCGTTTTCCGTCCATCAGTTTCCAGGTCGCGGTACCCAATTCATCCAACTGCAGCTTCTTGATCATGGGTTCATCCGAATCCCACCCGAACCGCTGGGCCACCCGAACAAACCAGGGCCGCACCCGCACCGGATAGATGATCATCACCTCGCCGGTATCCAGGATTTCATCCCTCACCTCCGGGTTCCGCACCGGTCGATAGGAAAGGGCTTCCGCCCGGGAAAGCGGCGCGGACTGTTTTTTTTGCTTTGATTTTTCCATGCCCGAATACTATGATGATTCCAGGACTTTGACAAGGGAGGACTGGCCCAAGGAGAGGGCTATCGAATATCACACAAGGAGGCCGATGATGGACTGGCAGGAAGTATGCGAACACCCCGATTTGCAAAACCTTCCTTTCAAAATCGAGATGAATGAAAGGGGTCAGGTCGTGATGTCTCCGGTAAAAGTCTACCACTCCGCATTTCAGGGAAAGATCGCCGCCCTCCTGTATCTGCATATGGAAGGCGGTTCGGTCCTGTCGGAGTGCGCAATCCAGACGGCCAAAGGAATCAAAGTGGCCGACGTCGCATGGGCTTCAGCCGACCGATTCGAACACATCAAAGAGGAAACCGCCTGTTCCGTGGCGCCGGAAATCTGCGTCGAGGTTCTCTCTTTAAGCAATTCGGATGAACAAATGGATGAAAAAAGAAATCTTTATCTGCAAAGCGGAGCGAAAGAGGTGTGGTTTTGTGATGAAAAGGGGCGGATTCGGTTTTTTGATTCGGAGAAAGAGACCAGAAAATCCGTACTGATACCGGACTTTCCGGAAAACATTTGAAGACAATAGATTTTGCCATCAATTCTCGTATATTATGAAGAACAAAATCCTGCTATTTCAAAGCGACATGGATACGCCGACCGATAACTTTTGCAAATTTTTCCAGGGTGGACAAACGAATATCGGTGGCATGGTTCTCCATCCTGGAAATTACGGATTTGGTGGTCTTAAGCTCACGGGCAATTTCCTCCCGGGTCATTCCGGCATCCAAGCGTGCCTGCTTTAATAAAACCCCTAATTTGAAAGACTCGAAACGCTCATCATAGTCTTTCCAGAAATCCGGGTTTTGCTTCTTCCGTTTGCTTTTATATTCTTGGAAATCACTCATAAAAAATTATCTCCTTGAGAAGTAATCTTTTTTTCTTTGTTCAGCTATTCC